>DATLNZ010000043.1 GCA_035536535.1 Actinomycetota bacterium
CGTAGACGGTCTTCGGCTTGAAGATCTTCTCGGTCACGAACAGCGAAGCCACGGCGGGAAACCACCAAGCGTGGACGATTCTGGAGAGGCGGCCTTTCATTCGGACCCTCCTTCCTAGCGGATGCAGATCGTACGTCAGCCGGCCGAGCCTCCGGACGCGTGGAACAGCCTGCCCCGGCCCCTGCCGTGTCCGGCGGGAGCCGGTGACGCGGGGGGCAGAACCGCCTTTTCCCGGGCGAGGGTGGGCAGGTCCCACGCCTCCTCGATGATCACGCTGGCGCCGGTCCGGCCGGTTCGCCGGAGCGTGCCGCGCACGACCAGCAGCCATGAGTCGAACACCGTGCGGGCGCAGCGGTCCTGTGCGTCTTCGAACACAACGGCATCGGACAGTCCGGTCGGGTCGTCCAGGGTCAGGAAGATGACGCGCTTGCCGGACCTCAGCGGCGGGGTCTGGGTCGCCACCTTCACCCCGGCGATCGTGACCCTGTCCCCCGTCCGGTGGCGCTGCAGCTGCGAGGCGGGAGTCCATCCGATGCGGTCAAGGACCGCCTCGTAGAACGACACGACGTGGCGCGATGCGTCCAGTCCCAGGACGTCCAGCTCCGCCCGCACCCGCTCCCCCGAGGTCATGTCACGCGCCGACCACGCGCCGACTCCCTCACCCACGCCCCACGAAGCCAGCTGCCGAAGCCTCGCCGGCTGCCCGTCGAACAGCGACGCCTGTCCGTTTTTCTTCCGTGACCGGTTCTTCAGCCCAAGCTCGCGCATCTCCTGCTGTGCCCCCTTCACCCCAGCCAGCAGCCCCCCGCCGTAAACGCGCGCAATCTCCAACAGGACCAACCTCCGTGGACCAAACCGGTCCAACCCCCCGCACTCGCAAATCCCCTCGGCAACCGGACGCCGCACCCGAGCCCGCCGAACAAAGTCCTCCACCGACTCAAACGGCCTCTCCTCGACAATCCGCCGAACCTCGTCCTCAGATATCCCCTTGACGTCGGCCAGCGACAGCCGAATCCCAAGCGCGACCTGATCCCGAGAACGAAGTGCGCCGCCATGGGAGTCGAGCGAGGGAGCGGGCAGGTTTGCCGAACGCGAGGGAGCCGTCGTAGGGGTGCCGGGCGCGGGGGCGTCTGGCACGTGGGTCGGTGGTTTGGCTTTGAACCGCAAGGGGGCCGCCGTGGGGGTGTCGGGTAGGGAGGGCGTGGCCAAGGAGCGGCCGGCAAAGCCGGCAGCGACGGAGGAGCCCGGCGCCCCCACGGCGGCCCCACACCCAGACGCAACAACCCCGCCCACAAAACGCTCCGCCCGATAAACGCCATCAGACACCTCGACGTCCAAAGGCAAAACAGGGATGCCCAACCGCCGCGCCTCAGCCAGGATCGCCCGCCGCGGATACATCCCAGGGTCATGCGTGAGGACCCCCGCAAGGAACTCCGCCGGGTAGTGCGCCTTGAGCCAAGCCGACTGATAAGTGGGGACGGCAAAAGCGGCCGCATGCGCCTTGCAGAAGCCGAAGGAGGCGAACGACTCGATCTCCTTCCAGTACCGCTCCGCCGCCTCGCGGGGGCCGAATCCGTTTCTCAGAGAGGCATCGACGAACCGGAGTCGCAGGCGGGCGAGGTCTGCCTCGTCGCCTCCCATCGCGCGGCGGAATCCGTCCGCCTCCCCGAGCGACATCCCGGTGAACGCCGACAGCACGCGCATCACCTGCTCGTGGAACACGACCACGCCGTGCGTCTCGCACAGGATCGGACGCAGCACCGGGTGCACGTAGGTCGGCTCCTGCAGCGCCATTCGCCGCTTCAGATACGGCCCGACCATGTCGGCCTTGACCGGACCCGGACGGAAAAGCGAGATGTCCACGATCAGGTCCTCGAACGCGTCCGGCAGCAGCTTGGTGACGAGCTCACGCTGTCCGGGCGACTCGATCTGAAAGCAGCCCAGCGTCGAGGAGGTCTGGATCATCTCGAACGTGTCCGGATCGTCTCGGCGGATCTCGTCGAGGTCTACGTCCGCTCCCCGGATGCGCTTGATCTCGCGCACTGCGTGTCCCATCGACGACAGCATCCGCACGCCGATCACGTCCAGCTTCAAAAGCCCGAGCGCGTCGACGTCGTCCTTGTCGTGCTGCGACATCGGGAACCTAGCGAACGACGGCTGCAGGGGCGTGCGGGTGTCCAGGTCGACCGACGCCAGCAGCACCCCGCACGGATGCAGCGCGAGGTGTCGCGGGAAGCCGTCCAGCCGTGCGGCTATGGACAGCAGCTGCTCGACCTCGGCCCCCCGGAGGTGCACGCCTTTGAGCTCCGGAAGCGAGTCGCGGACGGCCGGTATCGACTTGGCGGACACGTGCGGAAACGCCTTGGCGATCTGGTCGATGTCCTCCGGCGGCAGGCCCAGCGACTTGCCGACGTCGCGGATGGCGTGGCGCGCCTGGAACGTCTCGAACATGCACGCCATTCCCATGCGCCCTCGTCCGTAGAAGCGCAGCAGGTAGTCCAGGACCTCCTCGCGGCGGTGCGACTCGACGTCGAGGTCGATGTCCGGCAGCTCGTCGCGGTAGTCGGACAAAAACCGCTCAAACAAAAGGCCGTGGTGGACCGGGTCCACCTCCGAAATGCGCAGCGCGTAGCAGACAAGGGAGCCGACCGCCGACCCCCGGCACGACACCCGGATCCCCCTGGACCGCACCTCCCGGACGATGTCCGCCACCACCAGGAAGTACTCGTCGAACCCGCGCCGGGCGATCACCTCGAGCTCCGAATCCAGCCGGCGCAGCGCGGCTCCCGAGGTCAGACCCCGCGACTCCAAGCCGCGCAGGGCGTCGGCTTGAAGCCTCTGGCTGCCGGACTCCCCCGGCGCCAGCCCCGGGAAGGCCGGAAGGCAGGACTCACCAAGCCCGATGTCGGCGGCCAGGTCCTCGGACAGTCGCTCGGCCTCCGCGACCGCCTCGGGGGCCTCGGAGAAAAGAGCCCGCATCTCAAGCGACGTCTTGAAGTACCGCTCGGCGTCGGGCTGCAGCTCCACCGGGGCCAGCCGGCGAATGGACCGCAGGACGTCGTGCAGCAGCGCGTCCGACGGCTGCAGGTAGTGGACGTCGTTGGTGGCGACCGTACGCACCCCGAGCCGCGACGCCAGCGCACGGGCCCTGAAGATGCTTGCGTCCTCACCCGGTACGAGGTGACGCTGCAGCTCGATGCGGAACCGCTCGGTGCCGAAAAGCTCCAGGTACCGGCGCGCGGCCGCCTTCGCACGGTCGGCCCGTCCGGCCGCACAGGCCCTTCCGATCTCTCCCTTCGGTCCTCCGGACAGGCACACGAGGAAGTCCGCATACCGCTCCAGCGCCGACCACGACACGCGAGGCCATCCGGGGTCGCGCTCCTCGGACCGCTCGAGCTCCACCGCCCTTGATTCCGAGCGCATGTGCGCCTCGGTCAGCAGCCCGCACAAAGCGGCGTACCCACGGCGGCCGGGTCCGAGCAGCAAGACGCGGTGCCCTTCGGACGGGTGGTTGGACTCCCCCACCGCGACCTCCGTCCCCACTATCGGGACCACGCCTGTCCTGCGGCAGGCCTGGACGAAACGAACGACGCCCGAAAGCGACTCGTGGTCCGTCAGCGCCACTGCCCTCATGCCCGCGGCGGCCGCGGCGACCGCCAGCTCCTCGGGTCTTATGGCGCCGTCGCGAAGAGAGAACGTGGAGTGGCAGTGCAAATGGACGAAGCCGCCTCCGTCGCACCGCCGCGGGATGGACGTCACCTCAGTCCCAGACCCTGTCCAGCCGCCACACGTCGCTGTCCATGTCGCGCGTGATGTCGAAGATCCCGGGAGCCGCCTCACCGTCACCGGCTTCCACGCGCCAGCACTCCAGTCGCTGCCCCTGCCCCGGCGACGCCGCGCGCGCGCTTTTGGCCATCGGCCGGACGGGCCCGCCGTCGGCCCACCACGACCCCCGCTCCCTCCATCGGCGCAGCACGCGAGTCACCGCATAGGACCGCCCCCGCCACCGGAACGTCTCGGGGTAGACGAGGGCGGCTACGTCAATCGGTTCCCCGTACCTGTGCGCCATAGGGAACACATGTTCGCATCAGCGTCAAGTGGGGCCGCTTCCGGGCCTGAACCGAGCCGAAAAGGGCCTCAACCCAAGATCGAGGGTTTGCCGCAAACACGTGTAGACACGAAAGGTCGCCATCGCTGTCAATGAAAAACCCTTGATACGAGGGGACTCGCAGAGTTCGCGCAGCCAACTCGCCCAGGGAGGGTTGCCTTCCGCACCGATCACGGCCCTCTGTGGGCGACTCCTTCATGATGCCCACCGGCTGGTGAATCGCGACCAGAAGTTTCAAAAACGGCCCGGCACCGTTCGATCATCGCTGGGGATCTTCTCCCTACAAAGCCAGCGTCCGACCAGGTTGGCCTTCCCGACGAGAGGAGCCAGACTCTCGGATCCGAGAAGGCGGGTGAACCGATCCCCCACCCCAGGCTGAGCAAAGGTCGCCAGGGGTCCCGCAGGCCCTCCCGTGCAAGGAACGACCCCCGGGACCTGGGCATCCACCGGCCTCCCACCAAAGCAGCAGCGAACCGGGATGCGTGGCCTGCACCAGCGCCGGAGATGCTTCGTCAGCGCGCGCAATCAAACTCCGGTCGCAGCCACAAAAGGAGCGATCGTTCGGGAGCTCGAGACCCCGGATCCCTGCGTCGGGGTCGTCCACTCCTCTCGCGCGCCAAGCCGTATTGAGCCTGTTCAGACCAGGAGTAGGCGGTGCCAGGCACTCGCACCGGCTGCACTCAGGATGCGAAACCGTCGCGAGCGCGCCGCTACGCACGAAAGTACGTCCCAGGTAGTGATCGCGCGCGCAACTGCTGGAGTACCAAACCCCGGCGGATGGCACTCGATCGATCCCCGGAAGCGCGGCTGCTGACGGAAGCGCGGACCGCATCTCAACGCGTAACAGGATCGAACAGGATCAGTCCCTCTCCAGTCTGACGGCGACGGTGCCCAAGGCCTGGCGGGTCGCGGACGCAACACGCCACCCTGCGCTGGGGCGGACCCACCACAAAGCCGGACGATGCGACCTCTGCGCCGGGCCACGCGTCCGGACTGACATCGCCCGTCCGGCCTTACCGTGAGCCGCCTTTAGGCAGCGTCACCGGTCCTTGGCCCTTCTGTTGAATGGGGGCGCCCGGCCCCCTCCCAAACGCGCGCAACCCAAGGTCGCTATGGACATCTGCGCGCGCAAAGAATGGGTGGTTCCGGCCCCCCTTCGCCTGCGTTCCGCTCCATGCGACGATCTGCGCATGCGAATCGGAGCCCATGTGTCGGCCGCCCGCGGCCCCTGGACGACCGTCGAGAATGCGCGGCGGCGGGAGTGCGACGCGATCCAGATCTTCTCGTCCAACCCCCGCGGCTGGGCCCTGGCCAAAGGCGCTCCGGACTCCGACCGTGACCTCACGGCCGCTCTCGACCAGGCCGGGATCGGACCGGTCCTGCTGCACACGCCATACCTCGTGAACATCGCGTCCCCCGACGCGGACATCTACGCCAAGTCGGTCGCATGCCTGGTTCACGCCGCCGACCGCGCCCGGAGGATGCACGGGCACGTGATCGTGCACGCCGGACGCGACGCGAGGCAGGAGGTGTCACGCGAGGTCCGGGTGCAGCGGGCGGCGGCAGCCGTCCTGACGGTGCTGAAGCTCGTTCCCGATGCATCGGTGCTCATCGAGCCCACGGCTGGGGGCCGCGGGTCGGTGGCGTCCACGCTGGAGGAGACGGCCGAGCTTCTTGAGTGCATGGACGACGAGCGTCCCGGGCTGTGCGTCGACACCTGCCACATGCACGCCGCGGGACACGACCTGTCCTCGGCCCCCGGGGTGCGCGACTGGCTGGCTCAGGCCGACAGCCTGTTCGGCCTCCACCGGGTGATCGCGATCCACGCCAACGACTCCAAGGACGCCAGGGGCAGCTGCCGCGACCGCCACTGGCACCTCGGCCTCGGGGAGATCGGCGAGACCGGACTTCGGACCCTGCTGTCGGCACCGCAATTGTCGGATCGGACCGTCATCTGCGAAACCCCGGGTGCCCCCGAAGACGACCTGGCCAACGTCCGCCGTGCCCGCGAGTACTCGCGTACGGACCCCGAAGGGCGGCGCAGCCGGGCATCCACCTAGCATTGGCGTCGGCAGGGGACAGCCGGCGAGGGGAGACATAGAGATGGTCGTCGTGATGGACACCAAAGCAGCCGACGCCGACATCCAGCGCGTCGTGCAGGAGGTCGAGGCGGTCGGGGGCCAGGCCTTTGTGTCCCCCGGCAAGCTCCGGACGGTCATCGGGCTGGTCGGTGACACCGCCCGTTTCATGGAGCTGCCGCTGGCGACCCTGCCTCACGTGGAGCAGGTCATCCGCGTCGGGCGTCCGTTCAAGCTCGTCTCCCGGGAGCTGCACCAGGAGCCTTCGGTCGTGGACGTGGGGGGCGTGCCCATAGGCGACTCGACGTTCACGATCATCGCCGGACCCTGCGCCATCGAAACCGAGGAGCTTGCCGAGGGAGCCGCCAGACTGGCCAAGGGCATGGGGGCCCAGATCCTGCGCGGAGACGCCTACAAGCACCGGACGTCGCCGTACTCCTTCCAGGGGCTCGCCAAGCGCGGGCTGGAGATCCTCAAGGAGCTTTCGATCGAGCTGAGGATGCCGACGGTGACGGAGGTTTTGGAGCCGGGCGACGTGGAGCTCGTTGCGGAGTACACGGACATGCTCCGGGTCGGGACGCGCAACATGATGAACTTCCCGCTTCTGCGCGAGTGCGGACGGTCCGGGCGCCCCGTGATGATCAAGCGCGGGATGTCCGCCACCATCGAGGAGTGGCTCATGGCCGCCGAATACGTGGCGCGCGAGGGGTCAAGCGACATCATCCTGTGCGAGCGCGGGATCCGTACCTTCGAAACCGCTTACCGCAACACGCTGGACGTGTCGGCGATCCCGGTGGCCAAGAGCATGACGCACCTGCCGGTGATCGTTGACCCGTCACACTCCGGGGGTCGTCGCGAGCTGGTGGCCCCCTTGGCCCGCGCGGCGGTCGCCGTCGGAGCAGACGCGGTGATGATCGACGTCCACCCCAACCCCCGGGCCGCCTTGTGCGACGGGCCCCAGGCCCTGACGGCCGAGGACGCCGAGGGCCTGGGCGAGCAGCTGTACGCGATAGCCGCGACCGTCGGAAAAAAGCCCGCGCCGGCCCTCGGGGCCTAGCGGTCTCCGGACCAGGACAGCGTCCAGCCACCCTCCCCCTTGCTCAGCACCGCGTCCCCAGTCACGGGAAGCGTGCTGCCCGTCCGCCGCTCCCATCTCACAGCCCGGACCCGCACGCGGTCAGGGACCGGCTCGGCCTCCAGCACGAAGCAGCCGTTCACGAACGCGATCCCGCGAGCCCACACCGTGGGCAGCCACGACAGCGGAAGCGACAGGGCGGCCCCCGCGCCGCCGGACACTGCCCACCCGGTCAGCGTCGCCTGTTCGCCCGGGGGCAGCACCCAGCAGGCTAGGGAAGTCCGGGGGCCGAGGCGACGGCCGATCACGGACAGACCCGCCTCGAGCAGGGGCAGCGCGCGGGCCTCGAGCACGCGCTGGAACTGCTTGCCGTAGGACTGCCTGAACGCGTCGTCGTACCACCAGCGTCTCTCGCAGCCGACCACAAGAGTGACCGCCAGCAGGTCCACGAGCTTCGGGGGAAGGCGCTGAAGCAGCCCCAGCCGCAGCTCCTTTTCGAGCCTGGACCGGATCGGCGCCGCGGATACGTGCTGACCGCCGGCGAGGCGGGACGTCAGCTGCCCCTGCACCTGGGTGAGCCGGGCGATCAGTTGCGCCCGCGAGGTCACAAGGCCGGGCCGAGACCGGCCGCTGGCGAGGAAGTCCAGGAGCTCGACCTCCTCGCCGCTCCAGGGCCACGCGTCCAGGACGTCCAGGCACAGCGGGGGTTCGCCGCCCATCGCGGTGAGTGCTCGCTCCGCGGCGATGTCGTGGTCCCTGACCCGCAGCCGCCCCCGGCACCACTCGACGACGTGGACGCCGCCGGAGCACTCGAGCTCGGCGGTGACCGGAGCAACCAGGTGCGACCACCTCAACGGCGGCCGCCTGCGCCCCAGCGCCGCCCGGCAGAAATCAGGCGACGTCGTCTACGTGAACCACGCGAGCCCATGACGGAGGCACCCACTTGCCGGACCGGTCCCCACCGATCAGAGCGACGACGACCCGCGCGTCCTTTGGGCCCTGGTCCGGCCACGGAGTGAACCCGTCGGTCAGGACGACTACCACCGAGGGCGCGGGCTTGAGCTTCATCGCCGCGTCTATCCCGCGGCCCATGTCGGTGCCGCCCCCGCCGGCAAGCTGGACCTGCCGAGCGGTCGTTACCCGCTGCACCTTGTGGACGTCGTAGTCGCACGACAGCACGCGCAGCTTGTTGGCTCCGAGCCCGACGGTTCGCAGCAGCCCCTCGACCTCCGCCATGGCCTGCCCGAGCATCGCCTCGCTCATGCTGCCCGACGTGTCGCAGACCACCGCAACCTCCGGGACCGGCTTGCGCATAGAAGGCAGGATCACGTCGCGCATCACGCTCTGCCGGCGCGACGGACGGCTGTAGGAGTAGTCGACGCATCCGGCCACCGCGGCCACGCCGCGCCGGAGTTCGGCGGCCAGCGCCTTGCGCCAGTCGACCTTGGGTTGCAGAAGGTCCTGCGCCCAACGCAGCAGGCCCGCCGGGACGCTGCCCGGCTGCTGTCCGGCGTGGCGCAGCATCTCCGAGGCCATCTGGCAGCGGAGCAGCTCGCTCGAGCCCTTCGAGACGATGGGTGCTCCTCCTCCCCAGCTGAGTTCAAAGTCGCGCGCGACCGAGTCCGCCCCGCTTCCGCAGTCGCAGCCGGGGAGCGACTGGTCCCCGTCCTTCCTCTTCTTGCGGACGAGCTGGAAGTATTCCTCGGCGAGCTTTCCCTCCTCGGCCCCCAGGTCCCCCGGCAGCACCACCTGTCCGGGCATGCGCAGATCGGACCCGTGCAGGTCGTCGTTGATCTCCGCGTCCGCGGCCATGGCCCAGTCGTCGGCGTTGGACCGCTCGACCCCCATCGCCGAGGCCCGTCCCGCGTGGTCGCGCAGCAGGTGTCCCACGTGGTGGACCAGAAGGCTGCCCACCTGCTCGGCATCCAGGGAGTCGACGACCTCGGGGTCGACGTAAAGCCGCCACGACTCGTCGGTGGCCATGCCGCCGAGCTCCGGCACTCCTATGACCGAGCACGCGAAGAGCCCCGTGGCCAGATAGGGAAAGCGGTTCGCCGCCCACAGCCTGGCCGCCGCCACCTTGTGGCCGTCCAGGCTGTGTGAGGTGGTCACCGGTCCATCAGGCCCGCGTCGCGCAGCAGCGGGGCGAAGATCTTCAGCTCGGGGGGAGCGGCCACGCCGGCCGGACGGCACTGCGCGAGGACCCTCGCCGCTACGGCGGCCACGTCCGGAGTCGTTTCCCCCGCCCGGACCAGGACCTTCCAACCGGACAGCCACCGGTCCGGAGTGGGATGGCCCGCCACGGCGGCGGCCACCGACGACAGCACCGCGTACACGCGGTCGCCGCGCTCCGGGGGCACGAAGGACATCGGGTTCTCCAGAAGGTCCTCGGGGTTGGGCAGGTCCATCTCCTGGGTCCAGGACAGGAACTCGATTCCGGCACCGTCGCCCAGTGCTCCACGGATCAGGGCCGACCGCGACTCGTCGGAAACGGCCGCCAGCTCGCAGGCGGTCCACAGCCGCGCCGTCATCTCCCAGGTACGGGGGCTGGGCCAGCCCCTTCCCATCGACGAGCCGTCCGACGGGACGGCCAGCGTCAGGCTCGGCCTCACGCTGACGAACGCGGACACGAGCCCGCGGGAGATCGGCATGTGCATCTCCCATCCCAGCGGCAGCTCCGGGACGTGCGGCGCGGACCAGCCGCCCACAATGCCCTGCGCGAAGGCCGAGGAATCAACGGTCCAGTCGAGGTGGCAGAAGCGGTTGGCCAGCGGGGCGGACAGGTCCCAGCCGTCGGCCGACTGCTCCGGCGGATTGGCCGCGGCGATGATCACGACACCGTCGGGCAGCTCGAGGTCGCCCACGACGCGCTCCAGTACGACCCGCAGCAGCGCCGCCTGCACGGCGGGAGGCGCCGTAGAGATTTCGTCGAGGAAAAGAATCCCCTGTCCGGACGAGGCCAGCCTGTGCGCCCAGCGGGGCGGCGCCAGCAGCACGCCGCCGTCGATCACGACCGGGAGCCCGGCGAAGTC
>DATLNZ010000044.1 GCA_035536535.1 Actinomycetota bacterium
TCATCGTGAAGGCGCCGGCTTGCGTCGAAGCCGAGGTCCGTGACCGGCAGGTCCACCGGACCCGGCTCCGCGACCCTCTGGACCGGGGTCCCGCCGATGGACTCGAAGCTCGTGCGCAGCGCCTCGTGCCGGCGGACGATCTCCTCCAGCGACCGCCGCAGGGCATCGGCGTCGAGGCACCCGGAAAGCCGCGCGGAGGCCGATATCGCGTACTCGGCCCCCGAGGTGCCGAGCTCCTCCACGAACCACAGCCTCTGCTGCGCGAACGAAAGCGGCAGCGGACGGTCGCGACGGGCTCGCATCATGGGGGCCGCCGTGGTCGGCGCCGCGCCCGCGATCACCCGTGCCAGGTCCCGCAGCGAGCCGGCGCACAGGACGTCGCCCACGGAAATCTCGACGCCGGCCCGCTCGCGGACCCGGGACACGACCCGCGTCGCGACAAGCGAGTCGCCGCCCAAGTCGGTGAACGACGCGTCGAGGTCCGGCCGGGAGCCGAGCACCTCGGCGACGACGTCCGAGAGCATGCGTTCGTCCGCGGTCCCCGCGGCGCGGGCTTCCTGGGCTCCGAAGCCGGGAACCGGCAGCGCGCGCCGGTCGAGCTTGCCTGTCGGCGTCATCGGCAGGGGGTCCAGAGCCAGGATCCACGCCGGCACCATGTACCCGGGGAGGGTCTGCGCGAGGGCGTCGCGCAGGTCGTCGCAGGAGGCGGTCCCCTGGACGTAACCGACGAGCACCGGGGTGCCGCCCGGTCCCGGGTGTACCGCGGCCGCGGCACGCACGACTCCCGGCTGCGAGCAGATCGCCGCCTCCACCTCCCCCAGCTCCACCCGGTACCCGCGGATCTTGACCTGGTGGTCGGTGCGGCCGAGAAAGTCCAGGCGGGCGCCGGACGCGGTCCGGACTCGGTCGCCGGTCCGGTACATGCGGGAGCCCGGGGGTCCGGACGGGTCGGGCACAAACCGCTCCGCCGTCAGGCCCGGACGCCGCAGGTACCCGCGCGCTACCCCGGCCCCCGCCAGGCACAGCTCCCCTTCCGGGGCCGGGCGCCGGCGCTCGTCCATCACGTGCGCCCGTACTCCCGCGACGGGGCGCCCTATCGAGACGGAGCCCGCGGCTGGATCGGGGGCCGGGTCGAACTCGGCCGTCGCGGTGACCGTCGCCTCGGTCGGGCCGTAGGTGTTGACCAGCCGCACGTGGGCCGGCGCGATCTCGCGCCAGCGCCGCAAAGCGGTGCTGGACATCGCCTCGCCTCCCGCGATCACCAGGCGGAGGCGGGGGTCGTCCGGGATCTCACCGCTGGAGACCACCTCATGCCAGTACGCCGTAGGCAGGTCCAGAACCGTGACTCCCAGTTCGGCCACCTTGCGCCGCAGGGTCGCCGGGTCCCACAGGTCCGCGTCGCGCGGGACTATCGCCGCTCCCGCAACCAGGGCCGGGAACACCTCTTCTATTGCGGTGTCGAAGCTGGGCGAGGCGAACTGCAGGACACGGTCCGATCGCGTCAGCGCGAACTCGGTCACGGCCATCCGGCAGAAGTCCGCCAGCGACGCATGCTCGACCATCACGCCCTTCGGTGTGCCGGTTGAGCCGGACGTGTAGATCACGTACGCAGTGCAGCGGGGGTGGACCGGTGCCGGCGGCGCGGGGGCGTCAGTCCCCCGGGGGTCGACGATCGCGACGCCGTCCGGAGCCTCCAGCGACTGGTCGGTGATGACGGCGCGGGCGCCGGAATCGGCCACCTGAAACCGAAGGCGCTCAAGAGGAAGGCGGGGGTCCAGCGGAAGAAAGGCCGCCCCTGCCCCCAGGGAGCCGAGCATCGAGGCGACGAGGTCCGGCCCCCGGTCGAGCAGGATGCCGGCCACGCAATCGGGTCCGCACCCCGCCGCCCGAAGGCTCGCGGCGATGCAGTCCGCGCGGGCCCCCAGTTGCGCGTAGGTGAGTGAGGCGGCGCCGGCGACCACGGCGAGGTCTTCCGAACGCCCTCCCATCGCGAGGTGCACGGGCGTGAAGGTCACGTCGCACCCCGGTAAACGAAGAAGCCCTCGCCGGACTTGCGTCCGAGCTTTCCCTCGGAGACCTTCTCGGACAACAGCCTCGTTGGCACGTACTTGTCGTCGCCGAAGCACTCGCGCAGGACGTCAAGCGAGTCGGCGATGGTGTCGAGTCCGATCAGGTCGGCGGTGGCGAGGGGTCCCATTGCGTGGCCGAAGCACGCTGTGAACACGCGGTCCACGTCCTCGGCCGGGGCGACGCCTTCCTCCAGGACACGCGAGGCCTCGTTGATCGTCACCATCAGGACCCGGTTGGACACAAACCCCGGCGAGTCGCGGACGACGACTGCTTCCTTGCCCATCGATGTCAGCAGGTCCAGCGCGGCCCGCATGGTGTCGTCGCTCGTCGCGTCGCCCCGGATGACCTCGACCGTGTCCTTCATGGGGGCCGGGTTCATGAAGTGCATCCCGAGCACGCGGTCGGCGCGCGACGTGCACGCGGCCAGGCGCCGGATCGGGACGCAGGACGTGTTTGCCGCGAGCACCGCGTCGGGCGGGCACACCTCGTCCAGCGTCCGGTAGAGGTCCTCCTTGAGTGCGATGCGCTCGGGGACGTTCTCGATCACGAAGAACGCCTGTGACAGCCGTCCGGGGTCGGTCGTCGACTCGATCCGGGACAGCACCTCGTCCGGGGACGACGCCGCCTGCGGCGAGCGCAGCATCTTGGCCATCCGGACTCCGTTGCGCATGGAGTCCGAGGCGCGGTCCAGGGCCGGCTGGTCCACGTCGACCAGCACGACCCCGTGTCCCGCCTGAGCCAGCGCCTGGGCAACGCCCGAGCCCATCACGCCGGCCCCCACGACTCCGACCGGACGTTCCATCACCGGCTCTCCAGCTCGCCGAGCATCGCCCGGACCTCGTCCTCGGACATCTCCTCCACTCCCATCACGGTGCGCGCCACCTCGTCTGCCACCTCGGCGCTGCCCCAGAGAAGCGCGATTTCGTCGGCGAGCCTCTGGACGGTGGGGGCGTCGAACAGCGCGCGCAGGGACAGCGGCACCTGGAAGGTGGCGCGGACACGTGACAAAACCTGCGTCGCCAGAAGCGAGTGGCCTCCGAGCTCGAAAAAGTCGTCGGTGACGCCGACGCGGTCAAGGCCGAGAACGTCCCGCCAGATGGAGGCGAGCAGCCGCTCGGTGGGGCTCCGCGGCTCGACGTGCTCGAAGGCCCGGTGCACAAAGGCCCCGGGGCCATCGTCTGCGCCCACGAAATCGCCGGCGTCCGCCAGGACCCCGAGCTCCCGCGGGCCCGCTTCGGGCGAGTTCACGATCTCATCGATGGCCGTCGCGAGGTGGTCCATGATCTGCCCCGCGGAAGCCGCGTCGAACCTGGATGTGTCGAAGGCGATACGCAGTTCGATCCCGGCTCCCGGGGCGACCACCAGCGTCAGCGGGTAGTTCGTCTGCTCCACGTACTCCCCGGTGCGGACGGTGAACCCGAGGGCGTCTTCGGAGTCGTCCTCCTCGGGATAGTTCTCGAAGCCGACGATGGTCTCAAACAGCGGGGCCCGGCGGGGGACCTCACTGGCCGACTGAACCTCCACCAGAGGCGTGTGCTCGTGCTGCCGCGCCCGAGCCTGCTCGTTCTGGAGCGAACTCAGCCACTGCACAATGCTGCCCACCGCCGGGATCCGGACCCTCACGGGCACGGTGTTGACGAACAGGCCGACCATCTCGCCGGAGCCGGGCAGCTCAGGGGGACGTCCGGAGACCGTCGCTCCGAACACCACGTCATGGCAGCGTCCGTAGCGCGCACACACGGCGGCCCATGCGCCCTGGACGACGGTGTTCACGGTGAGCCGGTTGCGCCGCGCAAATTCGCGGACGGGCTCCTCCGGGACGACTCTTGTGACCTTGTCGTAGCCGGGGCGCGGGCACTCGGGAGCCGGCACAATCATGGTCGCCGGCTGCCTGAACCCGGCGAGCGACTCACGCCACCACCGCCGTTCCGCGGACGTGTCGCGGCCCCTCAGCCAGGCGATGAAGTCCGAATACGGCCGGACGGGCGGCAGCTCCGATTCCCGTCCCAGGTACGCCTGCCACACCTCGTCCAAAACCAGCTGCAGGCTCCAGCCGTCCATGACCAGGTGGTGATGGCTGACGACCATGTGCAGCCTCGAATCCGACTCCCGTATCAGCCCCAGCCGTATGAGCGGCGGCTGAGAGGGGTCGAAGCCGCGCAGCCGGTCCTGCGAGAGGAACGAGTCGATGTCCGCGCCGCGTTCCACGGGAAGCGCGCAGTCGCGGTGCACGACCTGAAGCGGCTCGTCCAGGCCCTCCCAGACGACCGAGGTCCGCAGGGCCGGGTGCCGCGACGCGACGAGCTGCCACGCGCTTTCGAGACGATCCTCGTCCACCTCGCCTTCACAGATGAAGTGCAGCTGCTCGAAGTAGACGCCGGACTCCGGTGCGTAAAGCGAGTGGAACAGCAAGCCGTGCTGCATCGGCGAAAGCGGGTAGGCGTCCTGCACGTCCGGAGAGGACAGGTACCTGTCCACGGACTGCTGTCCGATGCGCGCCAGTGGGAAGTCCGACGGGGCCGGCGCGGTGCGGTCACGTCCGGACTCCCCCAGCGCGCGCAGTGCCCGCTCGAATGAAGTGGCGATCCCGCGGACCGACGACTCGTCGTGCAGGTTGCGCGAGTAGCGGAACACGACCTCGAGCCTGCGCTCGTGCACGGACGCCTCGACCTCCAGCACGTGGCTGCGCCCGGCCCCCGGACTGCGCACCGCCCCCGGTTCCTCGGGCGCCATCGGCAGCGGTCCGCCGTCACCCGACGAGCCGAGGTAGTTGAACAGCACGTCCGGACGCGGAAGCGCGCGAAGGCGCCGGACGTCCGGGGTGTCCGGGCTCAGGTGGCGCAGCACCATGTACCCCACTCCCCCGGTGGGCACCCGGCGCAGAGCGTCCTTGGCCGAACGAAGTGCCTCCCTCTCATCGGCACCGGGGGCCACCGCGACGGGGTAGACGGTCGTGAACCAGCCCACCGTCCCGGACAAATCCGCGTCCTCGAACAGATCGTGGCGGCCGTGGCCCTCGACGTCCACGAGCAACGGACGGCCTGCCGCCATGGCAAGGGCGGCCAGAAGGATTTCCGGCGGCCGGGCGCCGAAAGCGGACAGCGCGTCCGCCGATTCCTGCTCGGACAGCTCCAGCGTCACCGTGTCCGCAGAAGACTCGTCGTTACGTCCCTCCGCACGGTCCCGGGGCAGAGGCGCGACGTCATAGTCCTCCAGCAGCAGCCAGTGATCGAGCTCCGAGGCAACTTCGTCGCTGGTGGCCCAGTCCGAGAGCAGCCTCGCCCACTGCGCGAACGAAGTGTTTGCCGGCACGAGCTGGATGGAACCGCCGCGGGACGCCTGCTCGAACGCGGAGGCGAGGTCGTCGAGAAGCGGTCCCCAGGAGACGGCGTCCACGGCGAGGTGGTGGACGGCCAGCAGCAGCCGCGCGCCGCCGGGGACCAGAAAGAAGCCGGCCCGGACGATGCGTCCGCTCTCGATGTCAAGCGACGCCTGCACCGCGTCGCACTCGGCCTCCAGGTCCGCGGGATCCGGCACCTCTTTTCGGATTTCGAGGTCGCTCGGGACGTCCGGATGGATCTCCTGGCGCCATCCGAACGCCGTCCTGCGGAAGCTCGCCCGCAGCACGTCGTGACAGGCCACGACGGCAGCGACCGCGTCTTGGACGTAGGGGCCGTACTCCGGCGGCACGTCGAGCAGCACGGCCTGGTTGAAGTAGTGGACGTCCAGGTCGTCGCGCTCGAGCAGCCACCGCTGGATCGGCGTCAACGGGACCGGGCCTGCCGCCTGCGTCCGGACCGCGGGCCGCGACACCGCAACGGCCGCCGCCGCCAGTTCGGACAGCGTCTGGTACTCGAACATCTGGCGCGGCGTGAGCTTCAGGCCCGCGCGCGCCGCCCGGGCTACCACCTGGATCGACAGGATCGAATCGCCGCCGAGCTCAAAGAAGTTGTCCCCGGCCCCCACCTTCGCGACGTCCAGGACCTTGCTCCAGATCCCCGCAAGGACCTGCTCGGCCCCCGGACGCGGAGGCACGTGAAGACCGGCGACGGGCGCGGACGCCGCCTGCTGCTGCGGGGCGGGAAGCGACTTGCGGTCCACCTTTCCGTTGGCCGTCAGCGGGAGACGGTCCAGCGTCACGAACGCGGAGGGCACCATCGCGGCGGGAAGGCGCCGCGCCAGAAACGCCTTCAGGTCCGCGTGCGACGCGGTGCCGGTGACGTAGGCGACCAGCCGCGTGGGGCCCGGGGGCCCGAGCGCGACCACGACCGCCTGTCCCGCGTCAGGGTGACGGGACAGCTCGGCGGCGATCTCCCCCGGCTCGACACGGACTCCCCGCACCTTCACCTGGTCGTCCACGCGCCCGAGGAACTCGAGCGTCCCGTCGGCCCTCCACCGCGCGAGGTCGCCGGTGCGGTACATGCGGGAGCCGGGCAGGTCCGCGAACTGGTCGGGGACGAACCGCTCGGCGGTCAGGCCCGGGCGGCCGATGTAACCGCGTCCGACTCCGGCCCCCGCCACGTAAAGCTCCCCCGGGACCCCCGCCGGCGCCAGCCGCCCCAGCGCGTCGAGAACGTAGGCCCGGGCGCCGGCTATGGGACGTCCGATCGAAGGTTCGCGCGCGGGGCGGTCCGGGTCGCGCGGCGGGACTCTGGCTGCCGTCGACACCGGCGAGCACTCCGAAGGCCCGTAGAGGTTGACCACCTCGGGGGCCCCCGGCGGCGGCGCGGTCAGCAGCCTGTCGCCACCCGCGAACAGGGTCCGGACGCCGAGGTCGTGCGGGTGCAGGTCGAGCAGGGCCAGCGCCACCGGAGTCGGCGCGAACGCGCGGACGATGCCGAGCGCGCGGAGCCAGTCCTTCAGCGCGTCCGGGTCGATGCGCACGTCGTCGGGCACCAGGTGCAGCGCGTAGCCTGCAGCCAGGGCAGGGAACACCTCGAACACCGACGCGTCGAACGACTGTCCGGCCAGGTGGCTCATCGACTCTCCCGGCCCCCATTCGGACTCAAACCACGACGCGAGGTTGGACAACCCTCCATGCGTCACCACGCTTCCCTTCGGCGTCCCCGTGGACCCGGACGTGTAAATCACATAGGCCGCCTGGTCCGGCGTGACGGGGGCCGGGCGCCCGACCGGGTGGTCGCGCGGGACCTCATCGAGCACCATCACCTCGGCCCCCGCGTCTCTCACGGACGCCGCCAGCTCAGGCGTCGTCACCACGACCGCGGCCCGGGCATCGCGGACCATGAACCGAAGGCGGTCGGGCGGGTGCGCCGGGTCAAGCGGCAGAAACGCGCACCCCGCCCACAGCGCAGCGACCTGGGCCACGACCGCATCCGGGACCCGCGGCATGCAGACGGCTACGACGGACTCAGGCCCCGTGCCGTGGTCGCGCAGGCAACGCGCGAGGGCCGACGCGCGCGCGCACAGGTCGCCGTAGGTGAACAGCTCGTCGACCGAGACGATCGCCGTCCGCGAAGGGTCGGCTCGCGCGATCAGCTCGTGCACGGGGACGAACTCGCGCGCCCGAGCGCCACGTCCCCACTCGTCCAGCAGCAGGCACCGCTCGTCGTCCGCGGACATCTCCAGCCGCGAGATCGGCACGTCCGGACTGGCCACGATCGAGCGCAGCAGCGCGTGGAACTGCTCGAGGAGGCGGTCCATCGACGCACGCTCGAACAGGTCCGTGGCGTACTCCAGGTACCCCTCCAGCGGCCCTTGCGTCTGATCGGACAGTCCGATCGTCAGGTCGAACTTCGCTGTTCCCGGGGCGATGCCGCGGATCGATCCCGGCGCGAAGTTGTCCACCTCCAGCCCGGGCAAGTCGTAGTCGCGGTAGGGCGTGTTCTGGTGCGTGTAGGCGACCTGGAACACAGGGTTGCGGGACAGGTCCCGGCGCGGCGACAGCGCGTCCACGACCTTTTCGAACGGCACGTCCTCGTGGTCCACCGCTTCGGCTGCAGCCTTCGCGACTCGGCGGGACAGCTCACGGAACGTCGGGTCCCCCGACAGGTCCGTGCGCAGCGCCAGCATGTTGTTGAAGTAGCCGACCAGCCCACGCGTGTCGGGGTGGCGGCGTCCGGCCGCCGGCGTGCCGACGACCATGTCGTCCTGTCCGGAGTAGCGCTGGAGCAGGATCGCGAAGGCGGCCATCATCGTGCCGAACATCGTCTGGCCCGACGCGCGCAAGGCCGTGGCCACGTCCTCCGGGACCTCGAAGTTCAGCATCTCGCCGCGGTAGCTCTGGACGGCCGGGCGGGGGAAGTCGGTGGGCAGAAGCAGGTCAGGCGCGTCGCACAGGTGCTCGCGCCAGAACGCGAGCTCGTGCTCCAGGTTCTCGCCGCTCATCTGCCTGCGCTGCCAGGCGGCGAAGTCCGCGTACTGGATGGGCAACTCGGGCAGGTCCGGCGTCTGCCCCGCGAGAAAGGCGCGGTAGCAGCGCGACAGCTCGTCATGGATGATCGCCGGCGTCCACCCGTCGAACACGATGTGGTGGATCGTCATGAGCAGGACGTGCTCACGGGGGCCGAGGCGCATCAGAACGCAGCGCACGAGCGGCCCTTCGTCGAGGCGGAACGGCTCCGTCGCCTCCTGCTCGTGGCGGTGTAGCGCGGCCTCGAGGCGCTCGGCCTCCGGAAAACCGGACAGGTCCTCGACCGGAAGCTGCAGGTCCGGCACGGGCTCGATTCGCGCGCGCGGTTGTCCGTCCACGGAGATGAAGCTCGTCCGCAGCAGCTCGTGGCGAGCGATCAGCTCGCGGATCGAAAGCCGAAGCGCCTCCACGTCCAGCTCGCCGTGCAGGTGCAGGTCGAACGGGATGTTGTACAGCGGCGTGCCCGGGTGTAGCTGGTCCAGAAACCAGATCTGCTCCTGCCCCAAAGAGATGGGGAGCGGTCCGTCGCGCGGGATGCGCGGTATGGGCTCCAGCCTCGCGGGGGCCGAGCCGTCGGACGCCAGCTCGCGGATTCGCGCGGCCAGAGAGCCCAGGACGCTGTGGTCGTAGATCTCTGCGAACGAGATGCGAACTCCGAACTCCCGCTCAACGCCGTCCAGCACCGCGATGCCGGCGATGGAGGTCCCACCAAGCTCGAAGTAGTCGGCGCATGCGTCGGGAATGTCCATCTTCAGCGCCTCGCGCCAGATCCGCGCGACCTTGCGCTCGTCTCCGGTCGCAAAGGACCCCGATACCGGCGGCTCGGCCTCCACCGGCGGCGGAGCGGGGGCCGAGTCGGCACCCCACGAGAACACGTCGCCCGGCTCGCGGCACCAGCACCGGACGTCGTCGAAGGCCGTGGGAGGCATCGGGATCCGGCGGGGACGGCGGCCGCCGTAGTGGCGATCCCAATCGATCTGGACGCCTTCTTGGTACAAGCGCGCGACGCACTGCAGGATCGATGCGTCGTCCCGTGGATCCGTCACCGCCAACCGGACCGGCACCGCCCCCGGGAACATGCGGCCGATCGTCCGCGACAGGACTCCGTCGGCCCCCAGCTCCAGCAGGACCGGACTGTGCGCGGACAGGGCCTCCAGCGCCGACGTCAGGCGGTCGGCGTCCAGCTCGGTGGACGGCGCCAGCTCGCCCGCCCCGCGCACGGCCTCGTCCAGGTCGAGCTCGCCTTTGATCACGCGCACGGACAGGTTCCCCACCCCCGACCCCAGCACCGCCGACTCCGTGATGCCGAGGTCGCGCAACGCGGCTTGGAGACCGAGGTGCAGGCACAGGACCGAGCGCGCCGGGTCTTGTCCGGGCCGCACGTTCTCCAGGACTTCCGCAAACGCGGGGGACGACGACGCCAGCGAATCCAGGAGGCCGGGCGGTGGCACCGCATCGCCCGAGCAGAGCAGCACGAGGCCGGACGGCTCGGACGGCTCCGGCACCGAAGCATCGCGCAGGAACAACACGAACTCGCTGCGATCGCGCACAACCGTCGCCCGGCGCACCCGATGGTCGTCGCGTCCCGCGTTCATCACG
>DATLNZ010000045.1 GCA_035536535.1 Actinomycetota bacterium
TGGCGGAGTCTCTCGGGCTGGACCCCCTCCAGCTGGCCCTGGGGGGCGGCGAGGACTACGAGCTGCTCGTCGCGCTCGACTCCCCCGTCCCACACGTGCCGCTGCACCCGGTGGGCCGGGTGGTGGACGAGGGCCTGTGGCTGGTCCGGGATGGCGAGCAGACTCCCCTGCCCGTCGGAGGTTGGGACTCCTCCGCCGCGGGTAGTCTTGCCGGGTGATTTCCCGCGCGCTGACCATCGCAGGCTCGGACTCCGGCGGTGGCGCCGGCATCCAGGCCGACCTCAAGACGTTCATGGCGATGGGGGTCCACGGGATGTCCGCTATCACCGCGCTCACGGCGCAGAACACGGTGGGCGTCAGCGGCGTGCACGAGGTGCCCCCGGACTTCGTCCGTGCCCAGCTGGACGCAGTCATGCAGGACATAGGCGCCGATGCGGCAAAGACCGGGATGCTGGCCTCGGCCCCCATCGTCGAAGCGGTGGCGGCAGCGGTGTCCGAGCTTCGGATCCCGAACCTTGTGTGCGACCCGGTGTCGGTCTCCAAGCACGGCGACCCTCTCCTGCACCCGGCGGCGGTTGAAGCGCTGCGTCGCACCCTCATCCCGCTGGCGACGGTGGTGACGCCGAACCTTCCGGAGGCCGAGGCGCTTCTGGGCAGGCCGCTGGGGTCGATGACGCCGGACGAGGACGCGGCCCGTGAGCTGGCCGCTCTGGGCGCCAAGTGGGTCCTGCTCAAAGGCGGGCACCTGGGGTCGGAGTCGGCCATCGACCTGCTGACCGACGGTCGGCGGGTCATACGCTACGAGTCCCCGCGGATTCCGACGAAGCACACGCACGGGACCGGCTGCGTTCTGGCCGCCGCGATCACCGCGGGCCTGGCGAAAGGACTCGACGTCGCCGACGCGGTGGGCCTGGCCAAGCACTTCGTCACCCGCGCCATCGAGGCCCACCTGGAGATCGGGTCCGGCAT
Source organism: Actinomycetota bacterium (assembly GCA_035536535.1). NCBI lineage: Bacteria > Bacillati > Actinomycetota > Actinomycetota bacterium. The sequence goes on from DATLNZ010000045.1 coordinate 970, forward strand.
CGGGCCCGTCAACCCGGCTTTCGAGGCAGGCTGACGATGAGACTGTGCCCCCAGTGCCGCGCCTCGGCTGAGGACGCCGCCCGGTTCTGCAAGGAGTGCGGCCGGTCGCTTCCGTCCCGGGTCCCTCAGCCGGGGACGGGCCGGCCGCTTGCGGACTACTTCAGGGAGCCCGGAGCGGGGGCCGAGCCGGGCGCTCCCGAAGACGTGGCGCGGGAGCCCGAGCCCGAGCCGGAGCTGCGGGAGCCCTTGGATCCGCGGGAGCCCGACCCGGCGCCCACCGAGTCTTCCGACGCACCCCCGGCGTTGGATGCGGAGTCGGCACCCGGGGTGCGGGAACCGGCATGGACTGGGGCCCGGGAGAGGTCTGCCGGGGAGGCTGCGGCGGTCCCGGCCGTGTCCGCTCCGTCGCCACCGATCGTCCACACCAGGACGGAGCCGATGGCCATCACGTCGCTGGTCGCTTCGCTCGCTAACCTGATGTGCCCGCCGGTCGGTGCCATCGCCGGAATCATCACGGGCTTTATCGCGCGGTCCAGGATCCGCAAGGACCCGGCCCGCACGGGGGCCGGACTGGCGCTGGCGGGAATCGTCCTCGGTTTCCTCGGGCTGGCCCTCACCATCGGGATGTTCGCGTGGTTTGTGCTGATGCAGGCGTCGACCTTCCAGCCGAACGTGATGGTGGGGCCGGGCCTCCAGGCGCCAAACCTCCAAGGACCCGGATCGCCGGACCGCGAAGCACAGATGTCATTGAGACGGGCCCTGACGAGTGCCAAGACCGTCTACACCGATCGCGAGGACTACAGGACGCTCACCGAACAGGACTTGACGATGGCCGACCCCGGGATGTCCTTCATCAAGGATGGCGTCAGCCAGTCGCCGAACATCGTGAGCTTCCAGATCGTCGGAAAGGACGAACTGAGGATGGCGGTGTTCATCCCGGCCACCGGGATGTGCTTTGCGATCCGCGACGTCATTGGCTCGGCTACGACCTACGCGCTCAAGGCGACCCCGGACTGCAGGCCGTCCACCTTCACCGACTCCGACTTCGGACCCGACCCCTGGACGGGCCGGAGCACCCCCTCGCCCGCGACGTTCTGACGCCGGGCGCTGCCGCCCGTCGCGAAAATGAAGAGACCTGCCCCGAAGGGCAGGTCTCTGTTGTTGTAGACGTCCGGGTCAGGCGGGGCGGACGTTCGTCGCCTGCGGACCCTTGTCTCCCTGGGACACGTCGTAGGAGACCTTCTGGCCCTCCTCCAGCGACTTGTAGCCCTCCATCTGTATGGCGGAGAAGTGGACGAACACATCCTGTCCGTCCTCGCCTGTGATGAAGCCGTAGCCCTTCTCGCCCTTAAACCACTTCACGGTGCCAGTTGCCATGCGAACCCCTTCCTTTCAAAGCGACACTCGGAACTAGACGACCTTCTGGACCTTCCCCGCCTTGAGGCATGAGGAGCAGATCCGGACACGCCGGATGCTGCCCTTCATCGTCGCGCGCAGAGAATGCAGGTTCGGCTGCCACCGCCGGCGCGTCTTGCGCTGCGAGTGGCTTACGTTATTGCCCGCGCGCGGCCCCTTGCCGCAGATGTCGCACTTGGCCGCCATAGCGCACAAAGTTAGCATGGCCCACTGATGAGTGCCTCCGGCCGTCCTCCCGAGAGCACGCTCCGGCGCTGGGCGATGGAGTTCACCGAGCAGCTCCGGCGCCACGAGGCGGAGATCAACTCGCTCAACGTATACCCCGTCCCGGACGGCGACACCGGCTCCAACCTCAGGCTGACCATGGAGGCGGTCGCCGCCAGTCTCGATCAGCTCCCGGACCCTGCCGCCGCGATCACCCGGGGCAGCCTCATGGGGGCCAGGGGCAACTCCGGCGTCATCACGTCTCAGGTCCTGCGGGGCATCTGCGAGCCCCTTCAGGACGGGGCCGAGCTGACGCCCGCGTCGCTTTGCGAGGGCCTCCGGCGAGGCAGCGACCTGGCCTACTCGGCGGTCACGCGCCCGCAAGAGGGCACGATCCTGACCGTGGTGCGCGAGGCATCCGAGGAGGCTGGGCCTGCGGCGGCCGAGGAAGGGTCGTCCGCGGCCTTCACGACGAGGGTCCTGCGGCGCGCGCGGGAGGCGCTGGCCCGCACGCCCGAGCAGCTTCCGGTCCTGGCGCAGGCGGGCGTGGTCGACGCCGGGGGCCGGGGGTTCGTCCTGCTGCTCGAGTCACTTCTGTTCGTGCTGGACGGCACGCCCGTTCCCGAGCCGGAAGCCGCCGCGGGGGTCGTCTCGACGCAGCCGGCGAAGGCGCCGGAATCGATGCAGTTTCCCTTCGAGGTGCAGTTTCTGTTCGAGGCCCCCGACGAGGCGGCCGAGCGCTACCGGCAGATCCTGGAGGGCTACGGCGACTGCGTGCTGGTGGTTGGCGGAGACGGGACGTACAACGTGCACGTTCACACAGACCGCGCCGGCCCCGTCATTGAGGAGGCGCTGGCGCTGGGCCGTCCGCGGCAGATCGAGGTGACGTCGCTGGAAGGGCAGGTCGCGGAGCTGCACGAGGCATCGGTGCTGGCCCGCCTGCGAGGGGAGCCCGAGCCACAGGACACGTCCCCGCTGGACCCCCTGGGGGTCGTCGCCGTCGGGGCAGGCGACGGGATCCTGTCGATCTTCCGCTCGATGGGGGTGAAGGGACTGGTGCCGGGGGGCCAGACGTTCAACCCGTCCGCCGAGGAGATCCTCGAAGGCATCCGCCGGGCGCGGGCCGAGCAGGTCATCGTGTTGCCGAACAACCGCAACGTCATCGCGTCCGCGCGCACGGCGGCCAGGGTTGCCGTCGACGAGGGTGTGGCCAAGCGGGTGGAGGTTGTTGCGACGGAGTCTCCGCTGCAGGCGTTCACGGCGCTGGTCGCGCTGGACCGCGACTCCTCGATCGAGGAGGCCGTCGAGGCGATGACGACGGAGGGGCTCCGCACTCGCCACGGCGAGGTGGCCTTCGCCGTGCGGACCGCCGACACGCCGGCCGGGCACGTGGAGGCGGGACAGTGCCTCGGCCTGGCTGGCGGGGAGGTGGTCGCCATCGGAGCGGACCCCAACGAGTGCGTCCTGCGGGTCCTGGAGAAGATGGCCGACGACGACGCTTCCCTGGTCACGCTCGTCTACGGCGAGGGCATAGACGAATGGTCGGCCCACGAGCTGGGCAAGAGAGTCGGATCAGCCTTGTCGCTGGAGGTCGAGGTGCACCACGGAGGACAGCCGCACTACCCCTACCTGCTGGGGGTCGAGTAGCAGCGAGCGGTTTCGTGCCGGATGGCACGGCCCCCTGTACAACCGGGCCCACCCCTTGACAGGTGCGGAACCTCCTGTAAACTACATGGCTCATCTCTCCTCGCCCCGGGCCCCACGCCGCCCATCGAAAGCCCGTATTCGAACGCGTAAGGAGCCACGTGCCAGAGGGGGAACCGACAGGCCGACGACCCGGCCCGCCGCGCCCGAAGGGGCCGGCGGGGCCCCTGCGGCGTCTGTTCCCGATGGTCCGGCCCTACCGCCGCAACCTGGTGGTGGCGATCGCGGTCTCGATCGCCGCCCTGGGGGCCCAGGTCAACGCGCCGCTGGTCGTCAAGCGGTACATCGACGAGGCCATCAGGGGCAACCGGCCGCAGTCGGTGATCCCCTACGCGCTTGTGATCTTCGGCCTTGGCCTCGCGCAGGCCGTCATGTGGTTTGTCCGGCGCAACCTGCTCGGATCGGCGGCGGTCGGGCTCGAAAACGACCTGCGCAACCGCCTCTACGGGCACCTTCAGGCGCTGCCCGTGTCCTTTCACGACGGGTGGCAGTCGGGGCAGCTGGTGTCGCGTGCCGTCAGCGACATCTCACGCATCCGCAGGTTCCTGGGCTTCGGTCTGTCCTGGCTGGTGATCCTGGCCGTCCAGTTCGCGTGGATCACCGTCCTGCTCTTCCGCCTTGACGTGGGCCTGGCGATCACCACGATCGCGTTCTCGGCCCCCGTGGCGTTGATGAGCTACCGCTTTTCGCGGAGGTTCCGCAAGATTTCGCGCGACACCCAGGACCAGCAGGGAGACCTCACCACGGTCATCGAAGAGGTCGCCACCGGCGTGCGCGTGATCAAGTCGTACGGACGCAGCCGGGAGCGCTCTGAGATCTTCAGCCGTCAGGCCCTGAAGCTGCGGGAGATAACCCTGGTCGGTGTGTCGCTGCGGGCCAAGTGGTGGTCGCTGAACACGATCCTGCTGAACACCAACCTCGTCGTGATCCTTCTGTTCGGCGGCTTGCGGGTCGTCAACGGCGGGCTCAGCCTCGGCGCCCTGGTCGCTTTCATCCAGTTCCAGCTGATGCTGGTGTGGCCGGTCCGCGATGTCGGGTGGATCCTGTCCAACGGCCAGGAGGCGTCCGCGGCCGCGGAGCGGGTGTTCGAGATCCTCGACACGCCCGCCGACGTCGCCGACCTGCCGGGAGCGACACCGCTGCCGACACCGGCCGGGCGGCTGGCCTTTGAAGGAGTCCGGTTCACCTATCCCGGGACGCGGTCGGAGGTCCTCAAGGGCGTTGACTTCCGCATCGAGCCCGGCGAGACGCTCGCGCTCGTGGGGTCCACCGGCAGCGGGAAGACGACGCTGGCCTCCCTGGTCAGCCGGTTCTACGACCCGGACGGGGGCCGGGTCTCGCTCGACGAGCGCGACCTCAAGTCGCTGACGCTGGACTCGCTTCGCTCGCACGTAGGGGTCGCCTTCGAGGACCCGATCCTTTTCAGCGCGTCGGTCCGGGAGAACCTGCTGATGGGAAGTCCGGACGCAAGCGACGACGACCTGTGGGACGCGCTGGCGGCGGCGCAGGCCGACGTGTTCGTCCGCAACCTGCCGTGGGGTCTGGACACCCGCGTGGGCGAGCAGGGCTACTCGCTGTCGGGCGGACAGCGCCAGCGCCTCGCCTTGGCCCGGGCCGTGGTCGGTCGGCCCCGGGTGCTGGTGCTCGACAACCCGATGTCGTCGGTGGACGTCCACACGGAGGCACTGATCGAGGAGGCCCTGAAGTCGATCCTTCAGGGCCGCACCGCGCTGCTCATCGCCTACCGGCCTTCGACGCTGCTGCTGGCCGACAGGGTCGCGCTGCTGCACGAGGGCCGCATCGTCGCCACCGGCACCCACCACGATCTGCTGTCGGAGGTCCCGCTGTACCGCGAGATGCTGGCCAAGGACGTCGCCGACCCGTTCGCCGCCGAGGAGGTGAACGCATGAGCACCGTGGATTCGTGGCGCGGAGTCGCCTCGGAGACCGCCGAGGAAGTTACCGGCGGGATGGCGGGATTCCTGCGCCGTCGCAGCCGCAGGCTGCTCGGCTCCCTGCTGCGTCCGCACCTGCGTGGGTTCGCGATGGGCGGCGTGCTCGTTACCCTCAACGCGGCCGCCATCCTTGCCGGGCCACTGCTGGTGAAGTTAGGGATCGACTCCGGCATCGAGCCGTTCGTCGCCGGGGCACCCCGCCGGGGCCAGCCGCTGACGATTCTGTTCCTGGTCGTCGCCGCGTACGCGGTGATGCAGATCCTGGACGCCGTCACCCTGCGCGGGTTCCAGCGCGTCACCGGCCGGACCGGCGAGAACGTCCTGTACGACCTGCGCACGCGCGTCCACGACCACTTCCAGCGTCTGAGCGTGAGCTTCTACGAGCGCTACACGTCCGGACGCATCATCGCCCGCCTCACCTCGGACATCGACGCGCTGTCCGAGCTGCTGTACACGGGGATGATCGCGCTGCCCGTAGCGATCCTGCAGCTGGTCGGCATCGCCGTGATCCTGTTCTTCCTGGATCCGCCGCTGGCCGCGGTGACTCTCTCGGTGTTCCCGCTGGTGTTCCTGCTGACGCGCTGGTTCCGGCGCGAGTCCGAGCGCGTGTACCGCAAGGTCCGCGAAGCGGTCGCCCTGGTGATCATCCACTTCACGGAGTCGCTCGGCGGCATCCGCGCCGTCCACGCGTACCGTCGGGAGCCGCGCAACCAGGAGATCTTTGAGGACGTCAACGGCCGTTACCGCGACGCGAACATGGAGTCGATCCGCGTCAGCTCGCTTTACGGACCGGGGGTTCAGGTGCTGGGCGACCTTGCGGTCACTGCCTGCCTTGTCTACGGCGGCTACCGGGTGCTCGGGCACGACATCCCGATCGGCACGCTGGTCGCCTTCGTCCTGTACATGAGGCAGTTCTTCCAGCCGATGCAGGAGCTGTCCCAGGTCTACAACGTTTTCCAGGCCGCTTCCGCGTCGCTTGAGAAGCTGTCCGGGGTGCTCGAGGAGGAGCCGTCGGTGGCGGAGCCCGACCCGGCATCGGCCGTCTCAAGGCAGCACTGGGGCGGACGCATCACGTTCGAGGACGTCACCTTCGCCTACCGCGAGAAGCCGGTGCTGGAGCACCTGTCCTTCGAGGTGCCGGCCGGACAGACGGTCGCGCTGGTAGGTCCGACGGGGGCCGGCAAGTCCACGATCGCGAAGCTCGTCTCGCGCTTCTACGACCCGACGCGCGGACGCGTGTGCATCGACGGGGTGGACCTGCGCTGCCTCAGCGACGCCGACTTGCGGCGGACGATCGTGCTCGTGACCCAGGAGGGGTTCCTTTTCTCCGGCACCGTCGCCGAGAACATCGCCTTCGGACGTCCTGACGCCACCCGCGAGGACATCGAGCGCGCCGCGCGCGTGGTCGGGGCCTACGGGTTCATCTCCGAGCTTCCCGAAGGCTTTGACACCGACGTCCGCAAGCGCGGCGGCCGGCTTTCGGCCGGGCAGCGGCAGCTCGTGGCGCTCGCGCGGGCTTTTTTGGCCGACCCGCAGGTGATCATTTTCGACGAGGCGACGTCGTCCATCGACATGCCGTCGGAGCGGCTGATCCAGGAGGCGCTGGAGGTCGTACTGCGGGACAGGACGGCGTTCATAATCGCCCACCGCCTGGCGACGGTGGAGATCGCCGACCGCGTGCTCGTCATCGAGGACGGGGGCGTTGTCGAGGACGGGTCTCCCGGCGACCTGGTGCTCCAGCCCGGGCGGTGGGCCGCGCTGTCCCAGGCCTGGGAGGACTCCCTGGCCTGAGCTGTCCCGGCCCCCCCATAGGCTGATGCGATGCGCGAGGCGGTGCGTGGCGAGCAGGCGATGGGATGTCCTGACCGTGGGCTGCTCGGTGGGTTCTCGGCCAGCGTCCTGCGGCACCTGCACGCCGATCGCAAAGCCGGGGGAGCGGCCAGGTCCTGGGCGATGGCGGCTCTTGCGTCCTACGGCCTGAAGAACGCGGCCGACCGCGAGGAGGCTTGCCTGCGCCTGTCGCTGCTCGTCCCTTCCTCACCGCCGCCCAGCGGCGGCTCGGCGTCGCTCCAGGACCCCGTGGAGACCCTTCCTGGGGTCGGGCCAAAGGTCGCGGCGAAGATGCACTCGATGGGGCT
>DATLNZ010000046.1 GCA_035536535.1 Actinomycetota bacterium
CCGCGACGGAGATCGGCATCCACTCCGGCTGGGCCTCCCACAGCTTGGTGGACCCCTCAACGTCGGCCAGCAGCAGGGTCACGGTCCCCACGGGCAGGACGAGCTTTCCTTGCATCTCTGATTGCACTGTCCCCGGCCCCCCCGTCGTGTGCGGAACATCTTCGCGTGGAGAGGGCGCAACGACAAGACCGCACGCCGGAAGCTACAGGGCCGCGCGGTCCTGCTCGATCAATGTGCGAACCACTTCCGTGGACTCCTCCTCAAGGGCGTACGCGACCGCGTCGTCCTTCGCGAGTTCGCGGCCGCGCTGGAACTCCACCTCCCAACGGGGGCCGAGGGCCTCCTTGGCGGGCGCAAGGCAGGACTCCACCCAGTCCTGCCGCAGTTCCCGTGAGACGTTCCTCACTGGCCCACCGGCCGCCTGTTCCTCGAACTCCCGGCGCGCCTCGGCCGCTCCCGACAGCCGCGCACACCTCTCATGCCGGACTTCGGCAGCTGCCGCCCGCGCCAGGCCGCCGAGGGCTCCGGCCAGAGCCGGCACCTGCGTGCTCCCGCTTCGAAGGTCGGTCGTGACCTGCAGGTGGCGGGCGACAAGCAGTGCGTCAACGAAAAGGCCGCAGGCACGCGGGTCGCGGGCGCGCTGCGCGAGCAGCCCCGCCCACGTCAGAGCCTGGGCGACGTGATATTTCTCAGCCGATGTCTCCACCGCCTCGAGCGCGGCGGCCAGTCCACGCTCGTACTGCCCGGACCTTTCCGACAAGCCGGCAACGCTCAGGAGCAGGAACGGGTAGTTGCTGCCGCCGGTGATGCCCCTCGACCGCGACAACTCGATACCCCGCTCGGCCCACACAAGCGCGGCGTCCGTGTCGCCAAGGGCGATACATACGTTGGAGAGATGGTCCATGGCCCACTGCACGTAGACCTTGTACTCGAGCCGATCCAGCAAGGGGATCGCGTGCTCGTAGTGTTTCCTCGCCTCGACCAACTCACCGATTCCTGCGAGGAGCATTCCCGCCCGGAAGGAGGAGGAACCCTCTCCGACGAGCCGTCCCCTGGACCGGTGGTGCTCGAGGTCGGCCAGGACTTCCGCTTTGGCGTCCTCGACGCGTCCCAACGACAAGGATGCGAAGGCCCGGACTCCCCAGATCGCCCCGGCTAACACCGAATCCTCGGGACAGAGGTCAAGGAGTTGCTGGGATACATCGAGAGAGTGGTTCGGGTCCGAGAACCGCGAGTCCAGTGCCTCGGCCATGAGGAGAAACGCCTTCGTCTGGTCATCCAGGGCAGCCTCCTCGGCCAGTGCCCGCACCTCGTTGATGTCCTCCGACAGCTCCGGCACCGACCACGACAGGACAAAGACGCGAGCGGCCAGGCAGCGAGCGGACTGCAGGACATCCTGACTCGTCAGCCGGTCGGCGGCCGACCGTAGCCAGTCGGTCACCAGGCGCACCCTGCCCCGGGCCAGTGCGTGGTGGACAAGAGGAATCGCAATCTGCGACGCCTCGCGTGCCTTGCCTAGCGACTGGAGGTCCTCCACGGCGGCCGAGATGTTCTGCCACTCGGCGTCCACCTCGATCAACAGGTCGAAACCGGAGGCTGCGTACCAGTCCTCCATCGGACGGTCCACAAAACGGCGCCAGTAGTCCCTGGACTTCGCCAGGACCTGCTCGGCCTCCCCCGAGTCCGCCAGCTTCTCGGCGGCGAACCTGCGGATCGTCTCCAGGAGCCGGTACCTGGCTTTGCCGGCCTTCTCCTCCACGACGACGAGAGACTTGTCCAAAAGCCGCGTCAGGAGGTCCAGGACCTCAAAGGCCTCGACGTCGCCCTGCGCGCAGACGGCTTCGGCCGCATCGAGCGTGCAGCCTCCGACGAACACGGACATCCTCCGCAGCAGCGTCTGCTCGGCTGGGTCCAAAAGCCGGTAGCTCCAGTCCACCGAAGCTCGAAGGGTCTGCTGCCGCGGCATGAGCGTCCGGGAGCCGCCGGCGAGCAGCCGGAAGCAGTCGGTGAGGCCCTCGGATATCTGCTTCGGCGTCAGGACCTTCGTGCGAGCCGCGGCCAGCTCAATTGCCAGCGGGATGCCGTCCACTCTCCTGCAGATCGTGGCGACGGCCGCACCGGTTTCGTCGGTGAGGTCGAAGGTGCCGCGCGCCCTGGCGGCTCGGTCCACGAACAGCCGGACCGACTCAAAACGATCCAGGTCCGACGGCGGCTCATCGCCGGGAAGGGTCAGGGACGGGACGCGCCACGGTGTTTCCCCGTCCACGCCCAGCAACTCCCGGCTCGTCGCAAGGATCACCAGGGACGGACACGACCGGACGAGCTCGTCGGCCAGGCTCGCGGCCTCAGCGACCACGTGCTCACAGTTGTCGAGGATCAGAAGAAGCCGCCCCCGACCGATGTACTCCGCGAGGGCGGCCGACTGGTCCAGCGGAACGCTGAGGGCCTTGGCCACGGTCGTGCGGACCTCCCCCGCCTCCGTCAGCGGCGACAGG
>DATLNZ010000047.1 GCA_035536535.1 Actinomycetota bacterium
CCGTCCCAGCTTTTTACGGATAGATCTCAGAGTTGCGTCTGCACCGGCCTGAGGTGCAGGCGAGGCAGCGGGCCCAGATCCGCTCGCGGATGACGGTCCGGCCCCCGCCGGGCCAAGCACCGGCTGCGTCGCCCCGGCAACGGCTCCAGCCAGGGGCGCGGTCTGCGACTGCGCGCCCGCCACGACCAGCCTCAGCGGGTCGATGTCCGTCTTGCCGGACGCGAACGGGACATAGGCCGCCACGGGAACAGGTCCCGCAATGTGCCCGGCGAGCTGGCTCGAGCGGCCCCGGAGGTTGTCCAGGATCTGGACCTCCACCGGCCCGGAGATAGCCGCCAGCGTCTTTCTGGACAGCGCGAGCTGCTCCCAGAACCGCCCGTTGGTCCTGAACGCGTTGTCGATCCTGAATCCACCGCTCACGGGAGCCTCAGCCTGCGGCAGCGAAAACGCCAGCGTCGCCGAGAAGTCCCTGGTCCCCCGGGCGGGGTCCGCGTAGCGGGAACCTCCGGAGCGGATCGCAGGGATCTTGCTGCCGTCAAAGCCGGCGACGTCGACCGTTGCGGCGTCGTCGCCCGGTGAGTGCACCAGGACCTGCCAGTCCTCACAGACATCGGCCTTCACGCCGCCGGAGTCGATCCGCCTGCAAGCGTCCGCGGACATCTGGGAGGCCGAGTAGTTCGGGTTCATGTCGAATGCGTGGCCCCGTCCGTGAGGGGTGTTCGCTGCGGGCCACGATGTCCGCTGCCAGGTGTCGTAGTTCACCGACAGGTCTCCGATCGACGCCGACGTGAGCGGCGCGGACAGCTGCTGCACCGGCCGGGACGGCACGAGGATCAGATACAGGTCGCCCTGGTTGTCCCCCAGCGGCTTCATGTCGAACTCGAAGTTCGCGAGCCCGGAGGCGGCTCCGCTGACCGCGATGCCGCCGGACCCGACAGGCGACGTCGTCCCCACGGTCGGCGAACGCAACGTCCCCGCGGGGGTGACGACTCCTGCCGCCCACTCCTCGCCCACGTTCACGACGGCAAGGACCGCCGCGTTCGTCAGGTCGTAGGAGAAGTTCAGGGACATGTGCATCTTGTAGTTGGGGGTCGTCAGCGCGAACGGGTACTTGGCCACTCCAACCACCGAGGCCGCCGCCCCCGCCGACGCCACCGGGTTGAACGTCGCTGTGAACGCGTCGGTGCCCGGCCCCCCTTTCGTGAAGGTCCAGCCCCGCATGTCGCCCGCCAGCGGCAGCTTGGCCAGCGCCGGAAGCCGCAGGATGCCCGCCAGCGGCGAAGACGCGAAGTCCAGGTCGTCGTGACCCATCAGGTCCACGACGCGGGAGGAGACCGCCACGCCCGGCATCTTCTTGAACCTGTCGAGGATCACCCTGGTGGTGCGGGGTCCGGTCGTGACCAGCCAGCTGTTGGTCGGGGGGTCTGCTTGCACGTTTTGCGGTCCGAACGTGTCCCTGAGGTCTGTCTCGGTGAAGTTGCTTCCGAGGATCAGGGCGTCGAAGTCCTGGTAGGACGGGTTCTCGCCCAGGTCCGACGTCCGGGTGACCTCGGCGCCCGAGGCGGAATCGGTCAGGGTCTGGACCACGGGGGAGCCGTAGTCGGAGAACTGCCTGACCGTGTAGTAGCCGGGCGGGACGTTGCTGAAGTCGGCGTTGCCGTCGGCCCCCGTCACCTTGAAGAACAGCTTCGTGTGCAGCGGGTTGACGGGCAGGAGCATCAGAGGCTTGGTCAGAAGCGACGCCTCCGGGGGCAGCGCGGGCAGCAGCGCGAAGGTCAGGTTCTCGGCGGGGATGTCATGGATGTAGAAGCCGTGCCCGCGCACCCGGGAACCCTTGACGAGGCAGGTCGGGACCTGCTCGGTTCCCGGCGGGACTCCGTCGATCGACACCCCCGGCCGCACGCTGCCGCCGGTTCCGATGACATCCACGTCGGTGTAGCCGCAGTACAGGCCGCCGTCGTAGCGCGACGCTCCCAGCGGGACGGACAGCTCCGCCCCCCGCTCGCTCACGCGGGCTGCGACCGGCGGCGCGTTTGCGGGGCTCACCTCACGGGACTTCGTCGCGCCGGCCGGCCCGGAGCCCGCGAACGACGAGAGCACGGACGAGGCAGCTGTGGCGCGGCCCTGACGGACGGCCAAAACCGCCGACCATGCACCCGACTCGGGCTCGGCCCCCAGGTCTGCGTGCTGAGTGACCAGCGGACGGGAGGAGGCGAATTCGGCCGTCGGAACGCCCTTCAGCAGCCCTGCGCCCTGGCGCCAGGCCGGCGTCCCGGAAAGCGGCACGGAGGCGGCGGTGAGCGCTCCCCTGTGGGCGGCAGCATCCCGCAGTCCCTCACGCGACATGCCTCCCGTCGCCGCGGCCACCAGTGTGGCGGAGGTAAGGGACGAGTCCAGCCTCGCCCTCGCCCTGCTTGGTGCGTCCCCCGCGTCCCACAGTGGGCTCAACGACGGACTCAGCACACCGGCGGCACCCAGGCTCTTGGCCAGCGCCGACGACTCCGGGAGGACCCCGACGATGCCCGACGGCGCGATCAGGTCCGGCTTGACGCTGCCGTCGATCGACGGACCGGAGGCACTGGACGCAGAAACGGCCCGGCCGTCGAACCCGCCGACGGAGATGACCTCAGGAAGGTTCGCCACACCCAGCACCGTCTGGAGGCCGGGGCCCACGTCGCCGGCCGGCGACACCACGGAGACTCCGGACGACGATATGGACGCGATGACGTCCCGGACCTTCTGCCAGCGATGGACCGTCGCCGCAAAGCGGTCGGCGGCGGCGCGCTCGGCCGTGGTTGCCCCCTCCAGCGCCTTCGCGCGCTGGCCCGCATCCATGGGGATGCCCATGACCAGTCCGGATCTGGTGGTCAGGGGCTGGTCCGCGGAGACGTCCAGAACCGTCTTCCAGTAGCCCGACTGCATCGCCTCGGAAACCGGTCGAGGAACTCGTGGGGCGACGCCGCCAGCAGGACGACGTCGAGGTTCTTTGCGTTCG
>DATLNZ010000048.1 GCA_035536535.1 Actinomycetota bacterium
CATCGCCCGCGGCCGATGCGATCTCGCGCTGACGCGGATCCGCGACTCGTGGCTCGATTACCGGGGCCGAGCCGTGGAACCGTTGGTGCGCGCCTCGCTGGAACGCCTTGCCACCAGCGATCCGCGGCTGGCTGGGACCGCAGTCGTCGGCGGCTACTGGACGCGCACCGGACGCGTCGAGGTCGATCTCGTGGGGGTCGACCAGTGGCCGGGCGCCAGCAGAGTCAGCGCCGTCGGTTCGATCAAGTGGCGCGACCGCAGCCCGTTCGACTCGCGGGATCTAGCCGATCTCGCAGTGCACCGCGCCAAGGTGCCCGGGGGTCGCGACGCCCCGTTGGTCGCGGTGAGCCGCTCCGGTTGCACCGCGCGGGACCTGGCGGCGGTCTACAGTCCCGGTGACCTGGTGTCCGCCTGGCGCTGAGTGCGCGATGGTAGGTCGCGGCCGCCCCGGACGTGTACGTCGAACTACGCAGGTCCTGTTCGGCGCCCGGGCAATGGGTACCTTATTCGGATGCGCATGTCCGACCATCCCTGCGTCGAGGTCGCCCTCACGGTGGCGGCCCCGCCGGAACGGGTCTGGTCGCTCGTCAGCGACGTCACCCGCGTCGGCGAATGGGGCGGCGAGTGCGTGGACGCGCAGTGGGAAGCAAGCGCCGGCGGGCCGGAGGTCGGTGCCCGCTTCCGCGGCCAGCAGGTGCGGAAGGGCCGCACGTGGGAGACCTCCTCGGTGGTCACCGAAGCGGAGCCCGGCGTCAGTTTCGGGTGGGCGGTGGAGGATCCAGCGAACACCGCCGCCACCTGGCGGTACGAGTTGGTCCCGGACGGATCGGGCGGCACCTTCCTGCGCTACCGGGCCGTGATGGGTCCCGGTCCCTCCGGCCTGACCGCGGTGATCGCCGCGATGCCGGACTGCGAGGAGCGCCTCATCGCCGACCGTCTGAAGGAGCACGAACGGAACATGACGGCGACGCTGGAGGCGATCAAGCGGGCCGCCGAACGGGGCTGACGGTCAGAGCCGTCCCACCACGTCCGCCGGGAGGGCGACGACAGTCACGACCGCCTGGTCACTTCATGACCCCCGCTATCGCCGCGGCCAGCTCATCGCGCCTGCAGGGAGCTTCACAGGACTCCCGGACCACTGTGTCGTTTGCCTCCACATGGACGAACCGCCCTCCGAACATGTGGTCCTTTTGGACGTTTCTGGTCGCCCCGAGCTGCGAGCAATCCGGCCCGCCGCTGAAGAGGCAGACATGAAAGAAGGAGCGCTCTGCCGCCTCGATCCCGCCCGCGACGTCTCCTGCTATCGGAGAAGGACTGGTGGTGCCCGCGGACACCACCACGTTCGCGGTCCCGGAAGTGCCCGGCGAGACGTTGTCCATCGGGGGTGGGTCGTGGTTGCTGGAGAGGAAGCGGTGGGACTGGTAAACTTTCGTATTCGAGCCAAGGTCAGCCACTGCCTTCTCGTGGATCTTCTCGAAGGGACTCTCTGGCTGGTGGGCCACATCGGAACAGCGCGAATCCTGCTCGCACTCACTGAGCCCGAACATTCCGTTCGCCCTGCGGTCCGCCCCGTTGATGAACAGGTAGCGGGCATTGGCTTCCCGGAAGACCTTCACCGCGACGAGATGTGTCAAGCGGTCCCCTCCTTCACATCCTCTCGGAACGGTGTGGGGACAGGCATGAGGAACCTCCACGGTGAGCGTCGATGGGTTAGCCATCGGCGGCCATGAGACGACGTAGAGACCCCAGGCGCGAGCAAAGCCGCCCCCGCCCCGGCTCTCACGAAGCAACACCACGTCCCGTCCGGTCTTGCTGTCGGTCGTGAGAACGACGCGGTACGCAACCGGCGCCAGCGCCTGGCACGCCGCCACGAGGTCCCCTCCCGCGACCTTGGCGAAGCCCTCGACGAGGGCTTTCACGTCCTCGGGATCTCTCTTGGGGTCGGCATACCGAAACGTGTCTGCCGCCGGGATGGACTGCACGAACTCGTCGATCGCGGTCTCGAGATCGGCGGGCGCCTCCTTCACGGAGTCCTGGGAGCAATGCTTGGAGATCGTGGACGCCGTCCCCTGCGACAGGCACGCGCTTATCGCGAGAACCAGGGCCATGGTAAGCGCTGCCGTGAGCCTCATTGAGCGCTTCGCCCCAAGGGAATCCCTCATTGTCCGGACGGTAGATACGTAGATACTAGTGAGGCTGCGCCTCGGACCGCCAAGTCTGCGGGCACGTCAAATGGTCCCTGCGGCTTCCTGAGCGCAAGCTCCCGCAGGGACTCCCGGTCTGGGGTGGCCGAC
>DATLNZ010000049.1 GCA_035536535.1 Actinomycetota bacterium
TGGAGGATCTGCAGCTCGGGGGGCCGGTCGATCTGGCGGCGGGCGAGCAGCGAGCACAGGTGCGCGAAGCCTTCGGCGTCCAGGTCCTCGATGACGACGTGCGGGGCGATCAACGGAAGGCCTCCCAGACCTGGGCCCCCCAGGGGCCGAGCCTCACCGTGAAGGATCCGCCGCCGAACTCGGTTCCGGACGACCACCGCCCTTCAAAGCGGGCGCTGCCGTCGAAGGTGACTTTCTCCTCCAACTCATCGTCGGAGGAGTTGAACGCCATCAGCACCTCGCGTCCACCGCCCGTCAACCGGACGAGGTCCAGCGCATCACTGTCGGTGCGGAAGGCGGGCCGGGGAAGCAGGCGACGAGCTTCGTCGGGGTCGCCCAAGATCTGGATCCCACCTGCGTCGAACGCAAGGGGGTGGAGGCGGGAGTCCAGCGACGGCAGTCGGGGGCCGACGGCGACGGTCGTGCCTGCGGCGGCGGCCGCCCGCAGCGTCGCCCACACCCTTTCGTCCAGGGAGTCAAGCGTCGGCATCAGGACGACGTCGTAGCGGTCCAGCGGCGGAAGCGAGGTGGACAGCGCTCGGTCGTGGTCCACCCCGGCCCCCTGGAGCGCGGACTCGAACCCCGACTCCCACTCGCGCAGGACGTCCGCAGCCGCGTCGTCGGAGTGGAACAGGCGCATGTCCATGGGCAGCAGCTGCGAGAAGCACGGGACGGCGTCGCCCAGCACCTGGCGCGCCGCGATTCGGCGCCCTTCCGTCCGGTTGGTCACCAGCAGCACGCGCGCGTCCCGCCGCAGGGACTTCCAGTCCAGGCGCTCGAGCATGTCGTGCAGACGCGAGTACAGCGAGGACTTGTCGCGCGCGGTCCCGTCGCGCTTCATCGGGCTCCCGTACCAGCGGTCACGCTCCACGAGCATGTAGACGTTCAACGCGCGGATCCCTCCGGACAGCGCACGAAGGGCGCCCGTCTCCTCGTCGGCCGCCTCCACACCCATGGGCAGCAGCCACGGAAGCGTCAGCCACCCCGCCCCCAGCTCGCACAGGAACGGCAGCCGGGTAGACCCGGTGAGCAGCCGCGCGTAGGAGGCCATGAACCGGCCGCCCTGGCGGGTGGTGTAGATGTCGCCGGCGGCGATGTCCACCGCGCCCGACCGCTCCAGCGCACCCGTGTCGTGCGGCGTCGTGGAGGCCGGGTAGTCGTTGTGGACGAGCGGCACACGGTCCATGCCGCGATCGCGCTGCATCGACGCGAGAGCGGCCAGGGTGTCGCGCAGGTGCTGCTCCTTCCACTCCACCCAGTCCAGCCGCCACAGCTCGGGATCGTCCGTGCCGTCGCGCGGGGGCTGCACGTCCGCGAAGTCCCTGGCGCGAAACCCGTAGGCGTCGTTCAGCGCCTCGACTCGCCCGTAGCGTGCGGTGAGCCACGCGCGGTACTGGGCGATCGCGTCCGGGTGGTAGTCCATCGCGTAGGGGTGCGGCTGGAAGTGGAAGCCCAGCTCGTTGTCCACCTGACACGCGATCACCGGACCGTCCGGGTGCTGCAGCGCGGCGAGCTTGGGGATGATCTCGTCGTACCAGCCGGCGACCGCGTCCATGACGAGCCTCGACGCGTACGACGGCATGAACGCGTGGTGCGTGGCCGTCGCGAGCAGGTAGGGACGGCCGTCGCAGCGCAGCGCCCTGCAGCGGGGGTCGTCCAGGACGCGCCGCGGCCACCCCGAGTCGGGCAGCTCGGAGGCCGCGTTCGGGCCGGGACGCACCATCACCTTCAGGTCGCGGTCGGCGGCCATGCCGATGAACCGGACGATGTCCCGCGGGCCGGTGAAGTCGAAGTCGCCCGGCCCCCGTTCGTGCACCGACCACGGCACGTAGGTCGAGATGAACCCGAACCCCAGCGACCGGACCGTGTCCAGGACCGCCCCCCAGCGCGAAGGGTCCAGCCGCCAGGAGTGGACCTCCCCCGACACGAGCATCCGCTCGCGGCCGTCGATGACAAGTCCGGAGGGGGTGACCTCGACGCGGGCGCGCGTCACGCCGTCAGTAGCGCTGGCACGGGGGCCGGAACGGCTCGTCCTCGGCTGGGTAGCGGCCGAGGGGGTTGCGCTGTCCGTTGCGGACGTAGCAGTAGTGGCCGTTGGCGCCGTACCACTCGTCTTTGCCGGCCGGGTTCCACCAGATGATCGCCGCGTCGTTGACGAAGGTGTGGTCCCGGTCCTCGAAGCCGACCTTGCCCGCCATCACCTTGGGGTTGTCCGGGTTCGGGAAGCGCGTCTTCCACATCCCCTCCTGGAAGGTCTGGGGGGTGAGGTTGGGTCCCGCCATCTGGAGGCCGGCCGCCAGCATCAGGAGCTGGTGGTAGTTGTAGAAGGCGCCGAAGTACACGAACTTGTTGTTCTCGTAGTTGTAGGTCGGGTCGACCTCCATCAGCGCCCAGTGCCAGGGCATGTTCACCGGCGCGTTCCACTTGTTGTAGAAGTTCAGCCCGAACGCGTGGCGCCACTGGCCCGACGGCTGCGTGGCCGCCCAGAAGTCCTGGTCCTGGTACAGGAACGTGGAGACGATCCACTCCGGCTGGTAGCCCTGGCTCTCCGCCGCCGGCGTGAGCTGCTGCGTCGTGGACGTGTGGCACATGCAGATGAGAGTCGTCACGTCGGCCTGCGCCATGTCGATCATCGCGTTAGTCGCCTGCTGGGTGGTCGTCTCGTCGCGCTGGTTCACGCCGGCCTTGGTGAAGTTGACCTCCCGGTGCAGGATGTCGCGGATCCCGCAGGCGCCCAGCGCCCCCTTGAGCGCGGTCATGTCCGGAGACGCTGAGTTGGTGTAGGCGTTGGAGATGAGGCCGAACTTTCGCGGCAGCCCCTGCAGCGCCTCGCCGGCGTGGGTGGCGTTCTTGCCTGCAAGCTGCTTGCAGGTCAGCTCCGCGATGTGGCGGGACATTTTGTCCAGCGAAGGCAGGTAACCCCACTGGTAGGGGGCGAACTGCTCGAAGTGCGACTCGTAGCGCAGGTCCTGGTGGAACCCGATGCTGACGACCTTTCGCCGCGCCAGCTCGTCGTAGAAGAAGTAGCCGTTACCGCCCTGGTCGGAGTAGGACAGCGAGGCGAATACGTTCTTGGACGCCACGCGCTCGGCGCACGCCTTCATCTGGTTGGGGGTGTCGCCTCCGCAGCCGGTGCCCGGCACGATCACGAGTTGCCGGCCGTAGAACTCGAAGCGGCGGTTGAAAAACTGCAGCAGCCGCGGGGTTATCGTCCCGTGCTCTTCGGCCGGCATCGCCACCCGGATCTCGTTGGCCGTCACGCCGGGGGCGGTGGCCCCGCCGTTGTCGCCGTCGAAGTACGGGACGCACGGCGGCGACTGCGGGTCCTCGATCTGCCGGGGCGGGTTGCCGATGCACTGGCGCACGCGGTTCTGCTCGATCGCCTTGTTCTGGGCCTGGTTCTTCGGGTCGTCCGGGAAGCTGCCGTCGGGCAGGGGAGTGGGGCTCGGCGGCGCCGCTCCTCCGCCGGCCTCGCCATCTCCCGTACCGGTGTTGCTGACCTGGTTCTGGGGGGCATCACGCAGCGCCTGGACGGCCTCCGGGGCGTATTCCGCGGTCGGCGGCGGCGGGGGTTGGGACGGCTTGAGCGCCGCCATCATGAAGACCACGATCACCAGCGACAGCACACCGAACAGCGCGCCGGGGACCTTCTGTCGGCGGATCGCCTGGGGGTCGAGCGCAGCCATCGCCGGCGACGTCCTTTCGCGGGTGTCGGTGTATTGGTAACAGACGTCCGGGCCGCCTGCGGGAATCCGGAAGGATTTTGCGCCCGGACGGAGAACTCCTGGACGCTGCTGAATCGACAGGAGGACCAATGACGCTTCGTCGCACCCTGATCGCGCTGGTCGCCGCGGCCCTCATGGCCGTCCCGGCTGCGCCTGCTTTCGCGCACCACGACCCCGACGGCCGTCACGACGCGCAGGGCTGCTCCACGCACCCCAGCCGCGACGACCACCAGATCGTCTCCGGATGGACCGTCCACGCCGAGGACGGCCACGCAGGGATCCAGTGGACGGATGGCTACGTCACCGTGGACGCCTCGCCCGACAGTGGTGTGACCGTCACGGCCTTCGTCCCCTGGTGGGACCGCAGCGGCCCGACCCAGGGCCCGCACTGGGTGGACCTGAAGGTGACGGTCGGGCCGAACCCGAGCGCCTGCAACGAGACCCGCACCGTCAACTAATCAACGGCCACAGCCGCACGCTTTTCTCTCCGGTTGCGCCCGGTCCCCGAAAGGGGGCCGGGCGCTCCTGCTTCTGACGCCAGTACTTTGAGGCCATGCGGCCGATCGCGACGGACGGCACTCGGCGCCTGCCTGATCGGCGACCTCCGGAGGCCACATGACCACGGAAAGTTTGGTCGATCCGGGGCGTGTCCTCCCACTTCTAGGGCTGGACCCGTCCACATGCACGCTGGACAACCTCGTCCACAACCCAACGCTGACGCCGGCGATCTGGAAGGTGACTGCGGATGGGCGGCAGTTCGTAGTCAAGGCCCTCTCGTCAAGGCGCGCTGAGCCCAGGTCGGCCTGGGACGCGCACTGGTCGAGCAGGCTTCACGAGCCCGGGCATTGGAGCTACTGGGCGCGGGAGGGGCTGGCCTATACGAACGGCGTCGTCCGAGCCTTCGTTCCGGGAGGCATAGACGCACCGGATCTGCTCGCTTCGCAGCAGGAGGAGTCCCTGCTCCTGCTTCTCCTCGAGTTCGTCGAGGGACGGCCGGCGTCGACGTGGTCACTCGGGGACTACGCCGGCATGGCCGCCGCTCTCGGACGGGCGCAGGGTGAGTTCCTGACGGGACGACCGATCCCGTCGCACCCCTGGTTGAGCCGCCGGTTTATTCGCGAATACAGCTGCGAAAAGCCTGTGGACTGGTCGCTTTTGGACAGCGACGCCGCATGGAACCAGCCGCTCGTCCGCGACAACTTCCCGGCCGAACTGCGGGAGGCGGCGAAGCTGCTCCACTCGTGCAGCGAGCGCCTCTGCTCCCTGATGGAGGCGCTGCCGCGAACCCTCTGCCACCTCGACTTCTGGACCCCGAACCTCATCTGGAAGCCCGACGGGAGGATCGCCCTACTGGACTGGGCCTTCGTGGGTGAGGGCGCCATCGGCGAGGACATCGGGAACCTGGTCCCCGACGCCGCTTTCGATCACTTCGTCCCCGCGGCTGCCTTACCCGATCTGCACGAAACAGCTTTGGACGGCTACGTCCGAGGTTTGGCGCAGGCGGGATGGACCGGCGACCCGAGGCTTGCCGAGGTCGGCATGTGCGCATCGGCGGTCAAGTACGACTGGCTTACACCCTGGATGCTCGCCTCGGCCTCGGCCCAAACACAGCTCCGCTACGGAGGAACCGAGGAGATCGATGCGGTTTTCCGTTTCCGTGAGCGCGGCCTCGCTCTGCTTCAAAACGCACTGAACGCCCAGCGGGCACTGACGCTAGCGGCGGAGCTTGGCATTTGAACCAATCCCCGGCCTCCGCGGTCGAGTCGCCCCGACTGGGAGTAAGCTCTGGTGGCGCTGCCGGGCGCACCCGTCCGCGGGGAAGGGATCATCCCACCGGATGCACCACATGAAGTAGAGACGACGGACCTTCCAGCCCGATTCGCGGACGCGGGCAGACAGGAGGTTCGCCGTGTCAATGCTTCCCGATCGTCCCAGCCTCGAGCACCTGCGCAAGCAGGCCAAAGCGCTCCAGCGCGAACGGGGCACCGCCCTCAGCCAGGCGCAGCAGGAACTGGCGCGCGACTACGGCTTCGACAGCTGGCCCCGGCTGGTCCACCATGTGCGTGCCGCCGGCCTGGAGGGCATCGAGCAGGCGCTCTCGCTCGCCGACCCGGCGAAGCTGGAGGCGATACTCGAGTCCGATCCCGGCGCGGTGACGTCCGAAGTGGCCGGCCTTCAGCCACTGCTGTACCTGCTGCGCAACTCCACCGGCACGGGATCTGACATACGGACGTGCACCCGTTTGCTGCTGGATGCGGGGGCCGATCCCAACGCCCACACCGTCGAGGACGGCCACGGTCACGCCTGGGAGTTCTTCGCCCTGCGCAGCGCGGTCGACCGCAACGATGTGGAGCTGGCGAGGATGCTCATCGAGGCCGGAGCCAAGCGCGACCAGGACGCCATGTACCACGCGTGCGAGAGGTCCAACAACGCGATGCTCGACGTCCTGTGGGAGCCGGGGCTGGAGTACATGGTGGGCCACAAGCTGGACTTCGAGGACGTCCCGGGCCTCCAGTGGTTTCTGGACCACGGCGTGGACGTGAACAAGGATCTCTGCCTGCACCACGCCATCGCCCGGGGGCGAAGTCTCACGATCCTGAACATGCTGCTGGACGCCGGCGCGGACGTGAACGTGCCCTGGGACCGGTGGGACGTCGGCCGCAGGCCGCTGGCGCTCGCCGCTCGCAGCGGACACCTGGCCGCCTACGAGCTGCTTCTGGAACACGGCGCCACCGCCGAGCTGGACCCGGTCGACGAAGCGGTGCTGGCCGTGGCACGTGGAGAGTCGGTGCAGCTGCCCAAGGCGCCGCCCCCCGCCCTTGGCAACCCTGAGGGGGACGACTACGGCTGGATCCTCGGCCAGTTCGCGCTGCTGGACCGCGATGACGTTGTAAAGGCATTGCTCGACTCCGGGATGCACGTCGACACACGCGCGTGGAGCAACTTCACTCCGCTGGACCAGGCGGCAATGCACGGCCGCACCAGGACCGTGAAGCTGCTCATCGAACGGGGGGCCGATCTCACAGACTGCGCCTTCAACGAGGAGGGCCCGACTCCGCTGGACTGCGCGATCTGGGGCCTCCGCAACAACCGGGCCCTCGACGGCGACTACGTCGGCACCGTCGAAGCGCTGGCGGCCGCGGGTGCACCAACGCGGCACCAGCCACCGAGTCCCGACCCCAAGGTTGACGAGGTCCTGCGGCGGCACGGCATCTGGTGACGCAGGCCAAGGTCACTTGCAGATCGCCTGAGATGGCCCGCCCGAGTCACCGTCTGGGAACGCAGGCCTGGCTGCGGGCAGGGCTCTGACGGTGACGCTGAGGTGACGCGTCCCGGTTTACGCTGCTTGTAGCAGGGACCTAACCCAGACCACGGATCGACGGGGGCACATGGGATCCGTAGAAGCTCAACAGGTTCAGGCGCTCCAGCACGCTCGGAGCATGATCGAAGCGAGCCTCGACTCGCTGGTGTCCATCAGTCCCGACGGCAAGATCACGGACGTCAACGAGGCCACCATCAAGGTCACCGGGGTCTGCCGTGACGAACTCCTAGGAACCGACTTCTCTGACTACTTCACCGAGCCGGACAGGGCGCGGGAGGTGTACCAGCTGGTATTCGCCGAGGGAATGGCGGTCGACTATCCGCTGACGATGCGCCACACAGACGGGTCGGTCACCGACGTCTTGTACAACGCTTCCGTCTACCGCGACACGGAGGGCAATGTCCTCGGCGCCTTCGCTGCGGCCCGCGACATCACTGCGCTGAAGCACACGTTCGAGTCCGCTCGGAGCATGATCGAAGCGAGCCTCGATTCGCTGGTGTCCATCAGTCCGGAAGGCAAGATCACCGACGTCAACGAGGCTCTCATCAAGGTCACCGGCGTTCCTCGTGACGAGCTAATCGGATCGGACTTCTCGGAGTCCTTCACCGACCCTGGCAAGGCCAAGGCCATCTACCAGCTCGTTTTCGCCGAAGGAATGGCTGTCGACTACCCACTGACGATCCGCCACCGCGACGGGTCGCTCACCGACGTCTTGTACAACGCGTCGGTGTACCGGGACACTCAGGGCAACGTGCTGGGAGCCTTCGCCGCGGCTCGCGACGTCACGGCCCAGATGCGCGATCAGGCCAAGCTGGCCGAAGAGCAGGCCAAACAGCTCGAGTGGATGGCGGAACTCGAGCGATTTCAGCGTCTGACCGTCGGCCGTGAGCTCAAGATGATCGAGCTGAAGAAGGAGATCGAGGAGCTAAAGGCACGCCTCCTCGAGGCAGGCGAGCCCGATGCGCATCGCTGAGAAGCGGTCCCCCGAGGTCGATGCCGCTACTTACGCACGAGCAATCCTCAACATCCTCGACGACTTTGGCGAGGAGCGGGCGCGTCAGAGCGACACCCAGCGAGCGCTGCTCAACATCCTCGAGGACAACGACGCCGACCGGACCCACCTTGAGTCGACACAACGGGCGATTCTCAACGTCTTGGACGACGTCGACGTTGAACGAAAGAGAGTCGAGGGAGCCAACGTGGACCTGAAGGTCGTCAATGAGGCGATGCGTGACTTCACCGCCGTCGCCGCCCACAGTCTCCGCTCGCCCCTTGCGTCGATCGTCGGATTTTCCGCGGTCCTTGAGCAGAAGTGGTCGTCGCTCACGGAGGACGACCGACGGACCGCTACTGCGTCGATCTCGCGTCAATCCAGAAATCTGGCCCTGCTAGTAGACGACATCCTGATGCTGTCAAACATCGAGGGCGGCACGCTCGAGACTCGTTCCGCGGCGATCCTCCTCGAGGAGGCGATCCGTCGGTGCCTGAAAGCGCGAGGCCCGGCAGCGTCAAGTGTGTCCGTGTCGTGCGCGCCGGATCTCACCGTCCTTATGGATCCTCATCACTTGCAGCGGATCCTGGACGGCTGTGTGAGCAACGCCTTGAAGTACGGTCAGCCGCCGGTGCGAATCCGAGCAGTGCCCGTGGGCAGCGAGGTCGAGGTGCGGGTTCTCGACGATGGGCCAGGTGTTGCGCCGGAGTTCATTCCCCGGCTGTTCGGAAAGTTCGGCAGAGCCGACACCGTCGGTACGCGGGCCGAGAAAGGCACCGGCCTCGGTCTCTCGATCGTGCGCGGCCTGGCAAGAGCGAACGGGGGCGACGCCAGCTACGAGCCGAACGTCCCGCGGGGCGCCTGCTTCGTGCTTCGCCTGCGTGCGGCGGAGTCGGCCGTATGAAGGTTTTCGTGGTTGTCGAGGACGACACCGATCTTCAGTCCCTCATCCGAATGGTCTTTTCCGAGGACCCGCGCTTCACCGTAGGTGGGGCTGCGACCTCGGCAGAGGAAGGCATCGAGATGGCGCGATCGGCGGAAGCCGGAGTCATCGTCCTCGACAACGGGTTGATCGGAAAGCTGACCGGCATCGAGGCGGCGCCTCAATTCAAGGAGGTGGCGCCACTGGCGAAGATCATCCTCTTCACCGCCCGTGCCGAGCTCCAGGCGCAGGCCGAGGAGGAGCCCGCGATCGATGCGTTCCTGCTCAAGACAGACATATTCGAGCTCCTGTCGCTCGCTCAGCAGCTAACCGGTCTTGGACCACACGCGAGCACGTGATGACAGGGGGCAGTGGAAGCCTGTGACATCCGACGGTCAATTGTCTTAGTCACGGGTCTGTCGGCCATCGGCCTCACGAGCGACTATCGGCTGCGCGGCGGATGGAGTCTCTCCACCGGACCGCAGCTGTCCTTGGGTCGTCGGCGTACATGATCGCGCCGGCCACGACGATCAGGCACGAGGCTGGATCCCCGGTGAACGAGGACCGCACCGCCGCCTCCACGTCCCCCGACTGTCTGCCAATGCCGGGCATCAGAAATGGCAGGCCCGGGAAGCGTTCCCGCACCATCGCTGCTTCCTTGGGGGCCGTCGCTCCCATGACCACCCCAGCTGTGCTGCTCTTGTCGCAGCGGACCGCTAGATCGGCCACGGCCATGAACAGTGGTTGGCCGTCCGCTTGGCGGTGTTGAAGATCTGTCCGCCCCGGGTTAGATGTGTGGGCCACTACGTACACGCCGCGCCCCTCGTAGCTCAGGAAGGTGTCCAGCGAGTCGGCGCCGTGGTAGGCGTGGACGGTCGCTGCGTCAAAGGCCATCTCGTTGAAAACGGCGTGCGCGTAAGCCGCCATGGTGTTTGGGACGTCGGCTCGCTTGCAGTCCAGCAACACGGGGATGTCGGGGGGAATGGTCTCTCGAACAGAAGCCAGGCCAATCCAGCCCCTTGGACCGTACTGCTCCCAGAACGCCGCGTTGGGCTTAAAGCAACAGGCGATGTCAGAGGTTGCCTCCACGACGCGGCGACAGAACGAGACTGCGCCGTCCAGTCCCCCCTCAATCACACTCCGGTCTGGATCCAGCCCGACACAAAGAAGCGACTCTCTGTCGGTGGAGGCGGTGCGGAGCCGATCGAAGTAGTTGGTCATCGCGAGAACGATGCCACTTGGGTGGCCGCGGGACCAACTCATGTGTCCAACGAGTTCTGAGGGACCATGAACCGGTGACCAGACACCGGTTCCACGGCGACCCCGTGAGGTTCGACGTGGTCGCGTCCTTCGTCGCCGAACGATATGGACGATCGGTCAAACACGTCGCCGACGTCGCGGGTGGACAGGGCATGCTCACGCGGGTCCTACGCAAGAAGTACGGCTACGAGGCCGAGGTCGTGGATCCGCGAGGGTGGACGCTGCGGGGGGTCGCGTCCCACGAGACGGAGTTTGACGCCGAGGCCACGTCCTTCTTCGACCTCATCATCGGCCTGCACCCCGACGAGGCGACCAGAGCCGTGGCGGAGGCAGCCGTCGTCCGGCCTGTGGTGCTGGTCCCCTGCTGCAACTTCTGGGACCGCTCCCAGCGCCTCGGGACGAAGCCTCTGGTCGAGGCCATCGGCCGCTACTACGACGAAGCCGGCGTGTCCCACGAGGTGATCGAGCTCGACTTCCGGGGGCCGAAGAACCTCGCGCTGGTGTCGTCGCCCCCGTAGCGACTCGCGGTCGTGCATCTTGGGGTGGGGCGCGGAGAGAAGCGAGTGACTCGCGCGGCCTCGCGGCCGCCTCCGCGCCCCACCTGGCACCATGTTTTTTAGGTGGCGGGCCTTCGGACCGGGCAACCCAGGCGTCCTGCTGGTCACGGTCCAGTGTCCCCGGTCGGCGGGGTCCCGGGCCTATGACGTACAACAAGAGCCGTGAAGATCCGCAGCGTGCTCACAGCGGTCATCGAGGCCAACTACGACTGGACCCTCGTCCGGGTAATCACGGACGAGGGAGTCGAGGGCGTCGGGGAGTGCTTCTGCGCCCCCGGACTCACCGCGACCATCCGCGATCTCTCCGTGCTCGTGGAGGGCGAGGACGCCCGCAACGTCGAGGCGATCACCCGCAAGCTGCGCCTGGCCACGGCCCACGCGGCCTCCGGGGGCGGGACGGTCCACCATGCGATCTCCGGCATCGAGGCCGCGCTGTGGGACCTCAACGCCCGCGCGCTGGGGGTCCCGCTGTGGCGGCTTTTCGGAGGCAAGTTCCGGGACCGCGTCCGGATCTACGCCGACTGCCACGCGGGTGAGGCGCTCGAGTCCTACTCGTCGGTGCTGGTGTCCCGGACTCCGTCCTGGGCCTCCCTGGACCCCGACGAGGCGCAGGAGGTCCACTGGGCCCCCGCCGAGCGCGAGGGCGTCTACACGCCGGAGTCCTACGCGCAGCGCGCCAAGCAGATGGTCGGACGGGGCTTCACCGCCCTGAAGTTCGACCTGGACCTTCCGCTTCTGCCGGACGAGGACCTGCACGCCCGGACGATCTCGCCGCGGCAGCTGGAGCGGCAGGTGTCGCTGGCGGACGCCGCGTGTGAGGCAGCCGGACCGGACGTCGAGGTGGCCTTCGACTGCCACTGGCGCTACGCGCCGTCCGATGCGCTCAAGCTCGCGCAGGCACTGGAGTACCTTCCCGTGCTGTGGCTGGAGGACCCGACGCCGCCGGAGGACGTGGACGCGCTGGGGTGGGTGACGTCGGGGACGTCCACGCGCATCGCCACCGGCGAGAACCAGTACCTGCTGCACGGCTTTACGCGGATGATCGAATCGGGAGCGGTGAACGTGGTGGCGCCGGACGTCCAGAAGGTCGGGGGCCTGGCCGAGACGCGGCGCATCGCCGCGCTGGCCGACACCAGGTACCTGCCCATGGCCCCCCACAACATCGCCGGCCCGGTCGGGACCATGGCGTCGGTGCACGTGTGCGCGTCGATTCCGAACTTCCTGGCGCTGGAGTGGCATGCGGCCAGCGTCCCGTTCTTCGACGAGCTGGTGACGGGGCACGCGAGGGCGCTGATCCGCGACGGGTGGATCGAGGTTCCTGACGCACCCGGCATCGGCGTCGAGCTGGACCTGGAGGCGTGCCGCCGCTACGCGCGGCGCGGCGAGCCGTTCTTCGAGTAGCGGTGGACGAGCTTCTGTCGCCGGAGACGGTGGCTGCCTACCTGGCCTCCCGAGGGCTGCTCCCGGCTGGGGAGCCGGTCGAGGCCAAAGAGTTGTCCGGCGGCATCTCCAACGTCGTGCTGGGTGTGGAGGCGCGCGACTTCCGGGCCGTGGTCAAGCAGGCCCTGCCGAAGCTGCGTGTGGCCGACGATTGGCCCGCGAAGCGCGAGCGGGCGACCACGGAGGCCGAGGTCCTGAAGCTGTGCGGGCAACTGACTCCGGGCCGCGTCCCGGCCGTGCTCGACTCCGACCCGGCGTCGTTTGCGCTGACCACGGCCTTTGCGCCGGACGACTGGACGAACTGGAAGTCCAGCCTCCTGAGCGGAAACGTCGATCCGGCCGTGGCGGCGGCGCTCGGAGAGACTCTCGTGGAGTGGCACCTGCGGACTGACGGCACGGCCGGAGCGTTCGACGACCAGGAGGCCTTCGAGCAGCTGCGCGTCGATCCCTACTACCGGACGGTGATGCGCCGACGCCCCGACGTGGCGGACCTGGTGGAGCCGTACGTCGCACGGATGACGGCCACGCGGCAGTGCCTTGTCCACGGCGACTTCTCCCCGAAGAATGTGCTAGTCGGCGACGACGGGCTGTGGGTGGTGGACTTCGAGGTCGCGCACCTCGGCGACCCGGCCTTCGACCTGGCTTTCATGACAAACCACCTGATGCTCAAGTCGATTCACCGTCCGGAGGCCTCGCAGTCTTTCTTCGACTGCGCGTCGTCGTTCTGGGACGCGTACTCACGGCGCAGTCCGATCGATGGGTCCTACGTGCTCGGCCACGTCGGATGTCTGATGACGGCCAGGGTGGACGGCAAGTCCCCGGCCGAATACCTCACCGACGGCGGGCGCGAGACCGCGCGTGCCGTGGGCAAGCGTTTGCTCCAGGACCCTCCGGGCGAAATCGAGGGGGCATGGGCACGACTGGTCTGATCGAGCGCGTCTTCGCCTGGGAGGCGCTGGACTCCCGCGGCACCCCCACCGTCGCATGCGAGGTGTCCCTGAGCTCCGGCGCGACGGGGACGGTCATCGTCCCCTCCGGCGCCAGCACCGGACGCCACGAGGCGCACGAGCTGCGCGACGGCGGACAGCGCTACGGGGGCCGGGGAGTGCAGCAGGCAGTACGCAACGTCAACGACGTCCTCGGCCCGGCCGTCAAGGGGCACGATGCCGGCGACCAGCGGGGACTGGACGGGCTGCTGAGGGAGGCCGACGGCACTGCCAACCTGTCGGCGCTCGGGGCCAACGCGGTGCTGGCCGTGTCGCTGGCGGCTCTAATCGCGCGGGCCCACCACGAGTCCACGGACGTCTGGCGGCTGCTCCTGGACGGCCGGGACCCGCTGATGCCCCTGCCGATGGTCAACATCGTGTCCGGTGGCGCCCACGCGGGGGGAGCGGTGGACATCCAGGACGTGCTGGTCGTCCCGGTGGGGGCGTCGTCGTTCGCGGAGGCGATCGAGTGGTCGTGGAGAGTCCGGCTCGCAACCGCGCAGGCCTGCGAGGCGCGCCGGCTCCCGGCGACGCTGGCCGCCGACGAAGGCGGGCTCGGCCCCCGTCTGGACTCCAACCGCCAGGCCTTGGAGCTGGTGGCCGAAGGGCTGGAGAGGTCCGGACTTCAACCCGGCTCCGACGTGGCGATCGCCGTCGACGTCGCAGCGACGCAGCTGTGGCGGGACGGAAGCTACCGGCTGGAGGCCGAGGGACGCACCGTGGACGCGTCCGGGCTGCTCGCCGAGATCGAGTCGTGGTGCGACACCTGGCCGGTGGTGTCGGTCGAGGACCCGGTCGCCGACGACGACTGGGACGGGTGGTCGGAAGCGTCGCGCAGGCTCGGCCCCCGCGTTCAGCTGCTGGGCGACGACCTGTTCGCCACCAACGCCGGCAGGCTGAGCCGGGGAGCGGCGGACGGTATCGCGAACGCGGTTCTCATCAAGCCCAACCAGAACGGGACCGTCACCGGGACCAGCGATGTGCTCGAGCAGGCCCGGACGGCCGGTTACGCGACGGTGGTGTCCGCGCGTTCGGGGGAGACCGAGGACTCGTGGCTGTCGGACCTGGCCGTGGGGTGGCGGGCCGGACAGATAAAGGTGGGGTCCACCACCCGCTCGGAGCGGACCGCGAAGTGGAACAGGCTTCTTCGCATCGAGGCGGAGCCGGGCGGTGTTGCGTTCGCCGGCCGGCAGGCACTGGGGGGAAGTCATGTCGATGTCTGAGCTCGCGCGGTTCGCCGGAATGACCGCCGTCGTCACGGGGGCCGGGTCCGGGATCGGCATCGAGATGTCCCGTCTCCTGCTGGAGGAGGGAGCGACGGTTTTCGCCGCGGACGTGGACCCGTCCGGGGCCCCCGAGGGCTCGACCCAGGCCACGGTGGACGTGTCCGACGAGGTCCAGGTGCAGAGGCTCGTCGACTCGGCCGCCACCGCCACGGGGCGCCTGGACCTGATCTTCAACAACGCCGGAATCGGCTCGACCGCGGGCCCATTGGAGTGCACGGTGGAGGAGTGGGACCGGCTGTTTGCGGTGAACTGCCGGGGGGTCTTCCTCGGGACGAAGCACGCGCTGCGTCACATGCTGCCGGCCGGCAGAGGATGCATCGTCAACACGGCGTCCGTGGCGGGTCTGATCGGGCTCAAGGACCGCGCCGCGTACTGCGCGACCAAAGGCGCGGTCATCGCGTTCACAAAGCAGGTCGCCATCCAGTACGCGGGGACGGGGGTCCGGTGCAACTGCGTGTGTCCCGGCACGGTGGACTCGCCGTGGGTAGGTCGTCTGCTGGAGCAGTCCGGGGACGCGGAGGGGGCCCGGGCGGCTCTGGTCGCAAGGCAGCCGCTGGGCCGTCTCGGCCTGCCGGTGGAGGTCGCCAAGGCGGCGCTGTACCTGGCCTCCGACGACGCTGCGTTTGTCACCGGGGAGTCCCTGGTGATCGACGGCGGTATCTACGCGGGCTGAGGTCCTCCCGGATCCCACGACCGGGAGGCGAGAGTCCCCCGGGGGTCGTGCTACAACAACGAAATGACCAGGGTGTCGGAGTCCTCGCTGGGGTCGTCCACCACGTTCGTCGGACGCGAGCGGGAGCTCCGGGAGATCGCGGAGGCACTGCGCTCGCACCGGCTGGTGACGGTGTGGGGGGCGGGGGGCTCGGGCAAGACCAGGCTCGCACACCGCACGGCCCAGGACTTGTCCACGGAGTGGCCGGACGGGGCGTGGTTCGTTGAGCTGGCGCCGCTCGCGGAGGCCGAGGACCTGGCCCCCACGGTGGGGGCGGTGCTCGGGCTGCGCGACGTCTCCGGGGGCTTTTCGTTGCGGGCCCCCGACGAGGTCCTGGTGGACTTTTTGCGCCCAAAGCAGCTGCTTCTCGTCCTGGACGCCTGCCAGCACGTGCTGCCGGCGGCGACGCGGCTGGTGGAGGCGGTGCTCAGATCGTGTCCGGGTGTGAGGATCCTTGCGACGACCCGCGACCCGTTCGGCCTGACAGAGGAGATGAACTGGCGGGTTCCGCCGCTCTCCCTTCCCGGTGCCACGGCCGACGTTCAGGGTGATTCAGTCGAGCTGTTCCTGCAGCGCGTTAAGGAGGCGGCGCCGCAGCTTCTGGTGGGAGAGGCAGAGATGGCCCGCGTACGCGGGATCTGCCTGAAGCTTCAGGGAGTTCCTCTCGCGCTGGAGCTTGCCGCGGCGCGAACGCGGGACCTGCCGCTGGAGGACATCGACGCACGGCTGGGTGACGCTGTACCGTCTGCGCCCGCGGACGAAGATCAGGTCCCGCGCCGGCAGATCGTCCAATCGACCGTCGAGTGGAGCTACAAGCTCCTGGACCCGCTCGATGCTTCGGTCCTGCAGAGGGTGAGCGTCTTCGCCGCGGGATTCCCGGCGGAGGCCGCGCAGCGCGTGGCGGCCGACAGGGCGGTTCCTTGGCGCGAGATCGCCCAGTCGGTGAGCAGGCTGGTGGACGCCTCGCTGGTCGTGTCGGATCCGAGGTCCGGACGCTACCGGCTGCTGGACTCCGTGCGGCTGTACGCCTCCACCGAGCTCGCTTCGTCCGGGGAGTTCGAGACGATCAACGACCGGCACCTGCAGTGGTTCGCCGACCTCGCCGAACGCGTCGAGCCCCACCTGTTCGGAGCCGAGGACATTGTCTGGCTCGAGCGCCTTGAAGACGACCTCCACAATCTCCGACAGGCGCTGGTGTGGGCATCGGGAGCCGGATCCACCGCAGAAGGGCTCCGGCTGGCGGGCGCGCTGTGGCTGTTCTGGATCGCCCGCGGATACAGGCAGGAGGCCCTCCGGGGGCTGGAGGCGCTGCTCGACGCGCGGGGGGAGGTCGAGCCGGTGGTGCGGGCCCGGGCCATCTCGTGCGCCGGTGACCTGATGTTCGTGCTGGGACGCGACCGCAAACGGGCGCGCGAGCTGCTGGAGCAGGCGGTGGAGTCGCTGGAGGCGCTGCTCGGAAGCCAGCTCAACCGGCTGCTCTGCATGACGATGCTGCGGCTTGCCCATGCGTCCGGAGGAACGGGCGACGTAGAGGCGATGGGGAGGTGGGCCGACCGGGGGTTGGAGCTCGCCCGCAGGCTGGACGACCCTTACTGCCTGGCGGAGGGGTTGTGGGTGTCGGGGCTGGTCGAGCAGGCGTTGGGCCGGCCCGGGGAGGCCCGGGACCACTTCGAGCGGATGGCGGGCGCCGCCGGCCGAGCCGGCGGGTTCCTGCGGTACCAGGCCCAGCGGGCGCTGGGGACGATCGCCTATGGCGAAGGCGACTTCGCCACGGCCCGCAGGCACTTCGAGAAGGCGCTGTCGGAGGCGCACCGCCGCGATGACCGCCACGCGATGTCGGTAACCCTCAACGCACTGTCGCTCACACAGGTCGAGCAGGGTGACCTGGAGGCGGCTGAGGTGACCCTCAATAGGTACAAGGACCTCGTCCGCGATCAGGGCGACGATACAGCGCTGGCAACCGTCCTCAACCAGCTCGGCTACGTGTGTCTGGCGCGGGGGCAGGTCGCCGGCGCGCGGAGTCACTTCCAGGAGGCCCTGCGGCTTTACTCGGAGGCTTGGGACGCACTGGGGACGGCCAGCGTGATGC
Organism: Actinomycetota bacterium; assembly: GCA_035536535.1. Taxonomy (NCBI): domain Bacteria; kingdom Bacillati; phylum Actinomycetota; species Actinomycetota bacterium. Next base: position 17,330 of record DATLNZ010000049.1, read on the forward strand.
ACAGCCTGGGTGAGGCCGCACAGGCGGCGGGTGATCTCGCGGGGGCGCGCCAGCACTTCGAAGAGGCGCTGTCGGAGTACAGGGACCTCGGGTCCGATCCCGGGGTCGCGCTGGTGCTGGACTCCCTGGGCTCCCTGTGCCGGGCCGAAGGCAGCATCGAGCCCTGCATGGCCATGCACCTCGAGGCGTTGTCGCTGCGTACGGACTTCGACCTGGCCCCCACGATCCGCAGGCTTGCGGCGGCCGCGTCGCTGGCAACGGATTTCAATCGCGCTGCGAGGCTCATAGGAGCAGCAGAGCGGCTGGCGACGGAGCCCACGAGGCTGGACCCGGTGGCGCGCACGGAATACGAGCAGACGGTGGAGTCGGCGCGGGAGGCGCTGGGGGCCGATGCCTTTGAGCGCGAGTCCGCTGCGGGTGCGGCGATGTCCACGGCGCAGGTGCGTGCGTTTGCGGCGGAGGTCCGGACCGCCTGATGCTCGCCGCAAGGTGGTGGGGACGTCGCGACGTCCGGGTGGAGCGCGTGCCGGACCCCCGTTCGCCCGCGCCGGGGTGGGTCCTGCTTCGCATCGAGGCCTGCGGGATCTGCGGGACCGACCTCGAGGAGTACAGGGACGGTCCGAACGTCATCCCTACCGAGCCTCACCCGCTGTCCGGCGTCTGCGCTCCGCTGATCCTGGGACACGAGTCGGTGGGGCGGGTGGTGCTCGGCGGTCCCGGCGCGACCCTGCCGCCGGACACCAGGGTTGCGGTCGAGTCGACGCTTTACTGCGGGACCTGCTGGTGGTGCGTCCGCGGCCAGCACAACCTGTGCGTGAGCATGGCGAACCTGGGCCTGATGGCGGACGGGGGCCTGGCCGAGTACATGCTCGCGCCGCAGTCCATGTGCCGGCCCGTCGCCGAGCACGTGACGCCCGAGCATGCGGCGTTGTCCGAACCGCTTGCGGTTGCCGTCCGGGCGGTCAGGGCCGCCGGAGTCGGGCAGGGGTCCAACGTCGCGGTCGTGGGAGCCGGCACCGTGGGGTTGCTCGTCACGCAGGTGGCGCGGGCGCGTGGTGCCGGCACCGTGGTCGTTGTGGACGGAATCGAGCAGCGACGCCGCCTGGCGCAGGACCTGGGGGCCGACGTGGCCGTGGCTCCCGACGAGGCCATGTCGGCCACGCGCGACCTGATGTCCGGCGTCGGTCCGGACGCGACCATCGAGGCCGCCGGCAACCCGGCAGCTGCCGCTTCTGCCGTGACGCTGACGCGCAAGGGCGGACGCGCGGTGCTGCTGGGGGTGTTCGAAGGCGAGGTCCGGATGGACATGATGGACATGCTGCTCGGCGAGAAGACGGTGGTGGCGTGCCTGTCCCACGACTTTCAGGACGACTTCGTCCCCGCGGTGTCGCTGATCGAGCAGGGGGTCGTCCGGGTGGCGCCTCTGGTGACCGATCGCGTGGCGCTGTCCGACGTCGTAGACCAGGGGTTCGAGGCACTGCTGAACGACCCCGAGGGTCACCTGAAGATCGTCGTCACCCCTTGAGCGGACTGGACCCGTCGCTGCCGCGGACGGTGGACTCGCTCGTCCGCGGGTTCATCGATCGCGGGACCGCGCTGGGGGCCCAGGCCTTTGTGGCGCACCGCGGGCGGACCGTCCTGGACGAGGCATGGGGGACGACGCACGACGGCCGTCCTGTGACCGTGTCGACACGGTTCCCTGTCTTCAGTGCGTGCAAGCCGGTCACGGCCACGGCCTTCCACATCGCGGCGCAGCGGGGGCTGGTGGCTTACCGCGATCCTGTGGCGAAAGTCATCCCCGAGTTCGCGCAGCACGGCAAGGACGAGGTCACGTGGCACCACGTCCTGCTGCACCGCGCGGGCGTGTCCGACTCGTCGCTGCAACTCATCCGGGCCGAGACATTCGCCGACTGGGACGCGGGGATAGCCGCGATATGTGCGATGCCGCCGGAGTCGGCTCCCGGGGCTGTGGTGATGTACCACCCGCTCACGGGCTCCGCGCTTTTGGCCGAGGCCGTGCGGCGGACGGACGGCCGCAGCTTCGTGGACTTCTGCCGCGACGAGATCTTCGCCCCCCTCGGCATGCAGCGCGCTACGTGGGGCCTGCCCGCCGGCTTGGAGGCCGAGGCGACGCTCGCGGTCGCCGGCGCGCCCGAGCACGAGGATCTGTTCCGCAGGTTCAACTCGCCGCAGGGCCTAAACGCCGTGCTGCCGGGGGCCGGACTGTACTGCCGCGCGCGCGACCTCGGACGCTTCTACCGCGCCTGGTGCTCCGACGGCGGGGGAGTGGTGTCGCCGGAGACCGTCCGGCTCGCGACGACGATGCACGACCGGCTGGGGGACCGCTCAGGCACGGGCTACGGCTTCCACGTGGGGGCTGAGCGAAAGGACCCGACCTTCCGCCGTGGCAACCTTGCCTCAGAGCGGTCGTTCGGCCACAACGGCTACGCCAATTCGACGGCGTGGTGTGATCCGGAGACGCAGGTATCGGCCGTGTTCTTGTTCAACCTGGCCCCGAGCGAAGCGGGCGACCGCAGGTTCAACCTGCTGTCCGACGCCGTGCACCGCGCCGTGCGGGCCTAACCGACGCCCGTGCCTCGCTGACGGCCCTGCCTTACGTGGACGGGTCCGGTTTGAGGTGGCGGTCGAAGAACTCGAGCATGTCCTGCATGCAGCGCTGCGCGTACTGCTCGAGCACGTCGAACATGTGGCCGGCCCCCTCGTACACGAGCAGATCGTTGGGGGGCCCGGCTTCGTCCAAACGCCTGTGGAACTCCCGGATCATCGGAAGCGGCGTGATCGGGTCCTCGCTTCCGGTGATCGTGCGTATCGGGGGGGCCGAGCGCGCGACGTAGGACTGGGGCGACGACTCGGCGTACAGCGCGTCGGTTGAGCCGCCCAGAAAGTTGTGGACCACGTCCTGGATCCCGAACTCCCCCCCCGGTGCCCGCATGTCGGTCATGGGATACAGCAGCAACGCCGCTGAGACGTAACTGGGCACAGTCTCGTTGCCGCCGGAGCCCTCGAACAGCCCCGGCGTCAGCGCGGTCATGGCCGACAGGTGTCCGCCGGCCGAGCCCCCGCACACCGCGATGCGAGTGTCGTCCACGCCGATGGCGGCGGCGTTGGCCCGCACCCAGCGCACCGCACACTTGGCGTCCTCCAGAGCAGCGGGCCAGCGAGCCTCGTCCACCAGGCGGTAGGAGATCGTGGCAGCCGTGTAGCCGTGGGCGGCCAGGTGCGCCGCATGGCGCACATGAAGCAGGGGATCGCCGCCGGCCCACCCTCCGCCGTGGATGAACACGACGGCGGGACGAGACTGCGCCACGTCGCGAGGTCGGTACAGGTGAAGCGTCAGGTCCCGGCCCCCGCTCCCGGCGGTCCCGTAGACCACGTCGGGCTCCCAGACCATTCCCGTGGGTGGCTCGGGCGGCGTCAGCCAGTCCAGCGCGTCGGCCACGGTGTGTCCGGGCTGCAGTTCCAGGTCGCGCGGCAGCGCCAGCATCTCGTTCATCCACGGGCTCGGCATGGCCCCAGGATGCCGCGTCCGTCACACTCTTGGGGATGACGCGCGAGCTTCGGGCCGAGCTGGTCGTGGACGCAAAGGCCCGGCTGGGCGAGGGCCCGCTGTGGGACCACCGCGACCGGGTCCTGTGGTGGCTGGACGTCGAGGGACAGCGCATCCACCGGCTCGACCCGTCCAGCGGTGAGTCGACGTCGCTGCAGGTGGCGACAAAGGTGAGCGCGCTCGCGCTTCGTCGCGCAGGCGGACTGGTCGCGGCCGTCGCCGACGGCTTCGCCGCGGTGGGCGCGGACGGGTCGCTGGAGCAGCTGGCCTCCGTGCAGCACGCAGACCCCGAGGGCCGGATGAACGACGGCAAGTGCGACTCGTCCGGACGGTTCTGGGCCGGCAGCATGTCGATGTCCGGGCCGCTGGGCGTCCTGTACCGGCTGGATCCCGGCGGCGCCGTCCGCACGATGCTTTCCGACGTTTCGATCTCCAACGGCATGGCGTGGGCCGCCGACGACAAGACCATGTACTACATCGACACGCTCGCCGGCGGCGTGGACGCCTTCGACTTCGACGCGGCCTCCGGGGACATCTCCGCCCGCCGCCGGTTTATCGAGATCCCCGATCCCGCATACCCGGACGGCATGGCCATCGACGACGAGGGCTTCCTATGGGTGGCGCTGTGGGGCGGATGGGCCGTCAACCGCTACTCGCCGGGCGGCGACCTCGACTGCACCGTCCGGGTCCCGGCCGCGCATGTCACCAGCTGCGCGTTCGGCGGCGACGACCTGGACGTCCTGTACGTCACCACGGCGAGCATGGGGCTGGCCACCGAGGCCCGGGGGGCCCAGCGGCTGGCGGGGGGGCTGTTCGCGCTGCGCCCGGGCGTGCGCGGCGTCGCCTCCAACGCCTTCGCGGGCTGATGCCGAGCGATCCGGACCAGGTCGCCGGAGTCGTTGCGGCACTCGAGGACCGCATCGCCGGCACCGTTCGGACCGACCCCATCACGCGGACGCTTTACGCCACGGACGCGTCCCCGTACCAGATCCTGCCCGCGGCGGTCGTTGTGGCACGGGAGCCCGACGACATCGCCGCCGTGATCGACACCTGCCGCGCGCACGGCCTGCCCATCACCGCGCGCGGGGCGGGCACGTCCCTGTCGGGACAGTGCGTGGGGGCCGGGCTGGCGCTTGACTGCTCGCACCTCAACCGCATCGAGCACATAGAACCCGACCGCAGGGTCGCACGGGTGCAACCCGGCGTGACGTGGTGGCAGCTCAACGAGGCCCTGCGCGACCACGGCCTGGAGTTCGGCCCCGACCCGGCGACAAAGCGGCAGTGCACGATCGGCGGGATGGTCGCCACCAACGCCGGCGGCACCCATTCCGTCGTCTACGGGGCGTCGGTGGACCACGTTGCGGCCGCGAAGTGCGTCCTGCCCGATGGCAGGGTGCTGTCGCTGAAAGCCAGCCCGGACGGGTCGATGTCCTCGGCCGGGGCGACCCCGGAGCTCGCCATCGCGCTGGAGGGGGTCCGGTCGCAGGCGCGTCCGATGCTCGGCCCCCAGTTCTCGACGCTGGCCAGGCGGGGGTCCGGCTACCAGATGGAGCACCTGTGCGCGCCGTCCCCGAACCTCGCCAAGCTCCTGGCCGGATCCGACGGGACGCTCGCGCTGATGACGTCGGTCGAGGTGACGCTGGACGAGCGTCCGGACGTCCGGGTGCTGGGGGTCGCGGGCTTTCGCGACATGCACGCGGCCGTGGCCGCGGTCCCGGCTCTGGTCGCAACCGGTCCGAGCGCGGTGGAGCTGGTCTCCAGCTCGCTGATCGACATGGCGCGGCAGGTCCCGTTCCATGCGGCGACCGTGCGCGACATCGACCCGTCCATGGGGTCGCTTCTGTACGTGGAGTACCAGGGCTCGACGCTCGCAGAGACCGAGGCCGGACTGGACCGGATGGATCGGGCGTTGGACTCCACCGGCGGCGCCGACTACCGGGCCCGGCTCGTCGACCCGGTCGCGTGCACGCGCATGTGGAACGTGCGCGAAGCGGGCGTGGGAGCCCTGTCGGCCGTGGCGGGCGGACCTTTGCTGCCGCAGGCGTTCGTCGAGGACACGGTCGTCGCCGTCGACCGGCTCCCGGGCTACATCCGCGAGCTCGATGCGCTTTTCGCCCGGCACGGCATGCGTGTCGTCTGGTACGGGCACGCGGGAACCGGGCTCATCCACACGCGGCCGTTTTTGGACATGACCAGCGCCCGGGACCTGCAGCGCCTGGAGTCGCTGATGGCAGAAGCCGTGGACCTCATCCGCGCCTGGGGCGGCGACCTCGGGGGCGAGCATGGGGACGGCCTCGCGCGCAGCTACTGGAACGAGCGGCTGTTCGGGCCCCAGATGTATGCGCAAATGCGAGCGGTCAAGTCCGCCTTCGACCCCCTCAACCTGCTCAAC
>DATLNZ010000050.1 GCA_035536535.1 Actinomycetota bacterium
GGCCAGGTTCAAGGTCCGGACGTCCTCATCCAGGACTTCCGCCAGCGCTTTCAGCGGGGTCGCGCCCGTCTTCGACAACGCAGTGGTCCACCGCGACGCGACGTCGATTCGTTCCGAGCGCTTCACCAAAGTGGTCCTCGACGAACCTGCCTGCCCCGGTCGCGATCGATCGCCACGACTAGTTCGCCACTGGATGCTTCACGCGGTATCTAAGGAAGACACAGCCGCTGCGGAAGGTCCTGCACTCCAGCAGTTCGAGATCGAGCTCTCGCTTCATCGGGAGAAACAGCGGGACTCCGCGTCCGAGTAACACCGGATGGACGTTCAAACCCACTTCGTCGATCAAGTCCGCCTCGAAGAGCGTGCTCGCGAGCTCACCTCCCCCCATGATGCAGATACCCCTGCCCGGGCTCTCCTTCAATTTCCGGATGAAGTTCGGCGCGTCGTCGGCAACGATCTGAACATCCTGGTCTGGAGACCTCTTCATGGTGCGCGACACCACGTAGTTCTTGACGCCCGGGTACGAGGTGTTGCCGGCCTTCAAAGCCACCTCGTAGGTCCTGCGGCCCATGACCACTGTGTCGATCGTCTTCCAAAACTCTGAACTGACCGACGCCACCTCTTCGTCCCAAAGCAGCCAATCGACTCCATGGTCCGTGCGGGCGATGAAGTTGTCGAGGCTGTTGCCGACCCCGAACGTCACCTGGCGCATCGATCACTCCAATCCGTACTCACTGTCAGGCTGGGCCTTCGAGGATGCCTTTGAGGCGGAGCAGGTCCTTTCGGTTCGCCCGGCCCATCGCCAGACCCGCAGCCGCGATCGCAGAGCACGGCTTCGTCGGCCATCGCGCGCCGAGGATCACCCTACGTGGGATCCGTGGGGTCTCGGGCCCCTCAAACCGTCGGGGCAAGCAGAAAGTCGCCACGGAACCGCCGCTCGGCCACCGTGGCAAGCGTCTGGGGAATCCCATGACCGCCGGTCTCGACGGCATGCTTCTCGAACCTCCCGAGGTCCTCGAACCCGCGATGCATGTGCCTGACGATCTCCTCCTGCTCCGCCTGATCTCCCCTCGGGCGAGGTAGCGCGCGACGAAGCGTGTCATCGAGCGGGGCACGCAGGACGACGTATTCGACCATTAGGCCCGATGGCGCCACACCATCCAGGAAGGTCGGGACGAACCACGGCCCCAGAACTCCATCCACCACCACCTGGTAACCGCTCGTCGCGAATGCAGCCGCTGCGGCGGCGGCGGCCCGAACGGCCGCTCCATTCTGTTCGTGTGCTTCGGGTCGGATGGAAAGGATCCTGTGCGCGAAGAAGTCGAAGAACACATCCGACTCGAGGTGGACGCCCAACGGGTCCGCCGCAGCCAGCGCAGACGCGATTGTCGTCTTGCCTGTTCCCGGGCAGCCCGAAACAACGGTGATCGTTCTCACCGGGGGGTCATTGCGCGCCCGATTTGCTTGAGGTGGGGCCGCTCGTGGACGGCCAGCCACTCCGCGTAGTTGTACACCGTCCGTATGAGCGGCTTTCCGGCCCCCGTCACGGTGGCGCTTCGCGACCAATTGTCGGGCGACAGAGGACTCAAGACCGCCAGCAGACCCTCCCGCTGAGCACTGAAAGCACCCAACGACCTCCGGAAGTCCTGCTCGACGTAGTCAGTGCTCAGGAGCCAGCGTCGGGGATTCATGGCTCGGATGGTGGGACTGTCCTCCTGGAGGATCCTGTCGATGCACCCACCCCAGACGTCGGCACATGCACGCAGATGCGACAAGACCTCATTGGCGGACCACTCATCAGGCCCGGGAGCGGTCTGCAACTGTTCCGGCGAAGCACTTCCCACCATGCTCGCGATTCGCGCGGGCGCATCCCTGAGCATCAGGATCAACTGCTCAACAGTGAGGGGCTTCTTCTTGGCCATCGAGACTCGCTAGTCCAGGGGCGGGCAATCCTACTTCCCTGTTCAAGAACGCTCTGTCTCGTCCGGCGCGCAATGCTCGCACGGATGAAACCACCGATCGGATGTCTGCCAATCCGGACGCGACCAGCCGGTCCGAACGTTGAGGAACTGCTCGAGCTGAGCGTTGTGCTCGGCGAGGTGTACGAGCTCGTGGATCAACAGATCAGCGAAGGGGAGCCCGCGGCGAGCGGGACGAGCCTCGTCCTCCTCCGTGAGGCGCCCCAGGATGTCCGCAGCCCGGGCCCGAAGCTGTGCGAGATAGCCGAGCACCTCCTCGCGTGTCGGGGGTTTGTCCGGGAGTACGTGGCCGGGCATCTGCCATGCGTCGAAGGGCGGAGGTGGCGAGGGTGATCGGAGGCCCCCCTCGAGGTACCCATCGAGAGCATGAAGCGAGTGCACGACCACGTTCCAAAAGGCGGCCTGCAGCTGGAGCCGCTCATCGTCCGGGAGCTCGGCCCCCGTCCCACGAACGATCGGCCAAACATGCCTATCGGTACGACGCACAACCCAGACGGGATCGCTCCAATGCTTGTCGGGGCAAGCCTCGACCAACTCGGCCAGGACCCCGAGGGCGTGGTCATACCGCTCCGCCAAGCTCGTCGCCCACACACTCACGAATCCTCCGTCTCCCGTGAGCCGCGCCACGAGGGTAGCGATTGGCCGTCTGCAGTGCCGAGTCCTACGCTGCTATTTGCGCAGCAGATACACGACTACCTTGAGCTTTCCCAACGCCATGAACGGCGCCCACTGCCGCCAAGCGAGGATCGTCTCGAACCAGGTACGGCCGAACCGGGCGACCAACGCCTCCTCGGCCCGCTGCATCCGCACGATCGCGAGCAGATCCTCGGTCAGACGAGAACCCCCCGACACCAGATCGGCCTCAGGCCACCCTGCACCTACCTCGGCTATCCCATCCACGTGCAGTCCAGCCTTCGCGATCGCGCCTTCCAGGATGGCCCGCTCCGCACCACCAGTCAGAGACAACGCGGCCAGGAACCGCTCCCTCTCCGCGCCGGCGAGCAGCCGGGTCAGACATGCGGCATACAAAACGACGGCTCCCCCCGGCTTCAGCACGCGAGCGCACTCGGCCAGAAACCGCTCCGGGTCGACGCACGAAACCATGTCGCGCGACCAGACCCCGGCGACCGAGCCCGAACCGACCGGCAACAGCTGCGCATCACCCTGCACGCCGAAGACGGCGCCCTCCCGGGGTCCGTCCGACCGCGCCGACCGCAGTCCACCATCGACCAGGTCCACAGCAAGGACACGGCAGCCAAACGCAGACTCGAGCCTCTGCGCATGAGTAAACCCATACGACCCGGTATCAACAACCCAATCCCCGGTCCCCCAGCCGGCCGTCCGAGCGAACTCGAACATCACATCCGGGCCAACGGGAGCAGGCAACGAGGCCAAGGCAGCCTCGAGCTCATCCCAGGGCGCCGACCCACTGAACAACACCGCCTGTCGCTGGGTGTTCGGATCCACCTCGGTGGGGGTCACCCCGGGGGATCCTCGCCGACAAGTCCGTCCAGCGACTCGCGGATGAGATCCGCGTGCCCAACGTGTCGTGCGTACTCTTCGATGATGTCGATCAGGATCCGTCGGAGGCTGGGCGCACTGCCGTCACCACCCGGCACTTTGGCCAGCTGATCCAAGCCTCCCTCGGCCAACGCCTCCGCCACAAAGGAGCGGGATCGGGAGACGGTGTCCTGCCACATGGCATAGAGCTGGTCCGGACTATCGTCCGCCGCAGAGTGCCAGTCCCAACCGGGGTTAGCTTCCCAGTCCACTGCGTTCCACGGCGGCCCCGGGTCACGCCCGTGCAGCCGCAGGCAGAAGTAGTCCGCCTCTACGAGGGCGAGGTGCTTGAGCAGGCCGCCCAACGTGATTGACGATGCTCCGACTGTCGCCTGCAACCCGTCCGCGCCAAGTCCCCCGGACTTCCAGGCGAAAGTTCTTCGCTGCCGCTCCAGGGAGCCGAGCAGCGTGGCGGTCTCGTCGCCGGCGATCGGGGGCCCGTCCAGATGTTCCATCGCGGAATCCTACTCATTCACGGCACGGTCGAACCTTCCAACTCGATGCCCCGGTGACAGCACCTGTGGCTTAGACAACCGGCCTCACCTGTCGTGCCAATAGGCAGTGCTGGCGTCGGGCGTGTGCCGGCTCCATAGGCAGAACGGGTGACCCGCCGGGTCGAGCATCACTCTCAGAGTGTTCAAATCTCTGTTTGTTGGCTGTTCGGGCGCCTGCAGGGCGCCGAGCGATATTGCACGGGCGACGGCGCGCTCCACGTGGTCGACCTCGATCTCGAAGTGCATCATCTTGGTCTGGGCGTCAGCCAGCTCCGGCCAAACGGGGGAGACGTACCAGTCTTCGGCCTGAATGTTGATGTTCATCCCAGCGGCCGGGTCGCCGAGCATTGCCCAACGCTCCTCTTTGTCGAGGACCTGGATGCCGAACATGTCCCGATAGAGCGCGATCATCCTTTCAAAGTCGTCCGGGGCGCAATCGAGGCACACACCATTCCACCTGAACCAGGGAGGGCTGCCAGGGGAGGTCACGCCTTGGCCACGTTCTGAGCGACAGTCAACCCTTCCATCAGATGCGCAGCCTAGTTCACCGCCTGATTGCCCAGGATCCACATAGCCGCAGCCTCCGCCAGCGCATCGGGGTCGCGCGCGCCATCGAGACGGAAGTAGCTCGACTGTCGCAGGGCAGTTGCCTCCGCAAGCTCCCCTCCGATATCGCCGGCGGACTCCCTACGGGCGCCTAGACGCGCGCGCAGCTCATCGTCCGAACAGTCGATGTAGGCCGCACGGATACGCCTCGGCGAGACGACGTCCAGCGGAATGTCGACCGGTTGAACCGAGCAGCACAAGACGACATTGTGGCCCCCATCAAGAACGGCTTGGATGATGGCAAGCCAAATCGCGTACAACCCCTCCCACGTCGAAGAATCCCTAAACGCGTCCTTGCCGGTGGCAAGGGCCAAACCCGGGATGACGAGATCCCAGTCGAAGATGACATGCTCAGGAAGCAGCTTCGGGAGCCGTTCGGCAAGGGTGGACTTGCCGGCCCCCCACGGCCCGAGTATCAGGTGGAGAGTCGAGCCCTCACGCTCCATCTCGAGCCGGGTCCGCATCGATCAGTTGGAAACCAACAGCCTTCGCTGCCCGAAGCATCGCGAGATTGGTCGGCTGCGTGTGCAACGTCGGAGCGCGGCCCGCGGCAAGGATGTGGGCTGTGACGAACGACACGACCGACTTTGCCATGCCACGCCCCCGGCACTCCTCTCGGGTGCGCACGGCCGCCACCTCCCATCGACTCTCAGAGTAGGTCCACAGGGCAGCCCGGGCGAGTGCGCGATCCCCCTTCACCACCGCGCAATACACGAAGCCTTGGTCCCGGACGTTCAGCCAGCTCTCCAGGGACACCGAGTTGTCCAGCTCCACGGCCAGCTCGAAGTCCTTCTCCCAGTCAAGCCAACGGACTGGGTGATCCCGAACCGGCGTGAAGGTCCGCGCGTCGCACCAAAGCGCGAGATCCTCAGGCTCATCTGTCATCCCGATAGCTCCGAACCCGGCGCCCCGGACACCTTTCTCAAGGGCCTCTCGCTGCCTCCCACTTCCCAAGCATCCGGAAACGTCAGGCGTGACCAGAACCTGACCGGGTCGATGCGAATGCGAGAAGCGACGAACAGGCTCATAACGGTGCCGTGGGAGACAACGATGCCGTCAGCCGCCTCGGCAAAGCGGGCAAGCGCTTCAGACTGCGGCTCCCAACCGGCAAGCGCATCACCCGCCAAGTAGCGGCGGGTATCGGCATGGAACTTGTTGGGATCCTGGATCCAGGGCCTCGACACCTCGCGTAGACGGCTGTCGATGAAGAAGTCGCGCCCCAAGGCATCCGCCGTCTCAACTGCCTTGCGTTCATCGCTACTCACGACGGGCAGATCGGGGAGCAGGGACCCGAGACCAACGCAAGCGGCACGTTCGACCAAGGGCCAGTCCCCAGGTGGTGAGGATGGATCAGGTGTCGCTGGTCCGTGACGAACGAGAATCAAGCGAGCGCCACCTGCCGCTGTCCCGGATCCGTCCAACGTCAGAGATCTCGTTCCATGAAGACCCAATGTCGCTGGAATTCCTTCGGAATCTCGCTCTCCGGGTAGGGCTCAATCTCGTGGAACCCAGCTGAGCGGTACATCACGTGGGCGGCCCTCATGAAACCTGCGCTGTCGAGGCGTACGCTCGAGTAGCCGGCCAGTTTGGCCTCGGACATCAACGAAGCGAGCAGGGCTCGCCCGACCCCTGCCTTCCGGGCCTCGGGTCGGACGTACATGCGCTTTATCTCTCCGATGCCCGGTCGCAAACGCTGGAGACACCCGACCCCCACGACGCGATCGTCGATCTCGCCAAGCATCAGCCTCCCTGTGGGAAGCGAGAACTTCTCGATAGATTGCATATCTCTTTCAAGCATCGAGGCGATGTCGAAATTCACCGAGAACTCCGCGTTGACATTCGCGTTCGCCCATTGCAGGTACTCCCAAAACAGTTCACGAACCGCGGCCAGGTCGTCGGCGTTCTGTGCCTGCACGACCCGGATGCCGCTTTTCATCGCTCCCCCGACGTCTGCCTCACGTACTGATGTCTCAGGCCGCGCGACGTCCTCCTCAGCCTCCATGTCCAGCCGTCACCCCGTCCTCCCCGACACGAGCGTAAGGCGCCATCTCCAGTTCGGTGCGATCTCAACCGGGCTGTCCAAGGCGATTGAGTCATTCGAGTAGCGGCCCAGCAGCGGATGGCATCGCTCCTCGTAAGAGCCGTCTTGGAGATGGCGACTGGAGAAAGCAGCGGAGCATGCGAGGTGCAGGACCGGCGGGTCCAAGCTCGCGGCAACCGCGCACACCACATGGTTCCGGGGATGATGGACCTCCGTCTTCCCGCTGAACGCGAAGTTCACCACAGAGCCGGGAGAGATCTCACGGCACAGGTCGCCTATACCGGCCGACGCGCTCAGCTGATGGATCTCGAAGCGCTCCCCGGGCTCGCTGAACCCATCCAGCATGGCCTCGATGAGAGCGACCGCATCCTGATACGAAAGACCGGTCGCCCCCACATCGCGAAGGAAGTTCGCCGGCTCAGGGACATGCTGGATGGCTAGATCCCACTTCTCACGCGTCACCTTGCTCCCGGTGAGAGCTTTGTATGCGTTAGCAAGGGAATACAAAAAGCACGACCCATCCAAGAAGCCTTGATGGTAGATCTGTCTGCCGGCAGCGTCGAACTCAGTCATCACCTACCCTCAATCATGCCTCCGCTTCCCAGCAAGTCACGACGATCGTGGACATCCTGCAACCCTTCAGAGGCACGTGGGCGTTGGCCGGCGGCTGGGCACTCGAACTTTGGCTCAGACGATCGACCCGCCCGCGGTGCTCCATTTGCCAGTCCATGAAAACCACGCGACGGCCCCCGATGGGGTGAAGTTCGAGTTTCTGCTCAACGAACGTCGCGGCAATACATGGCTCCTCCGACGGGACCCAACGATCGAGCTTCCGATCGCGCGCGCGATACGCCACGAGCAGAACATCCCGGTCCTCGCGCCGGAGATCGTGCTTCTCTTTTAAGAGCAAAGCGCCCAGACCGGTGGACCAGGCCGACTTCGACTCGGCGCTGCCTGCGCTCGCAGCCGACGCGCGCGCCTGGTTGAGTCCGCGCTCACACGCATGGATGGCGGCACACGTGGCTGGAGCGCCTGGAATCGCCTCCTTGTTGACGGTTACCTTATGGGCTCATATCGCATCGCCACCGCTCCCGAGCCGAGTTCCAGACGGCTCACGAGCTTCAAGTCGACGCTTTCTCGTAGCCCCGCGAACAGTGTCGGCCCATGGCCCGCCAGTTTGGGGTGCACCACGAACTCGTACTCATCGATGAGCCCCAGCTCCGCAAGCGCCAGCGGGAGCTTCACGCCCCCCACGAACAGTCCCTGCTCCCGCTTGAGCCGCTGAACTGCCTTCCCCAGATCACCGCGCACGAGCTCCGCGTTCCAGTCGACCCGATCCAGGGTGCTCGACACGACGTACTTCTTAGCCGCATCGATGGTCCGAGCGAATGGTTCCATCCAATCCGGCCGCGTTGCGGTCGACGCCGGTGGCCGCCACGCTGCCTCCATCATTTCGTAGGTCACTCGGCCAAAGAGGAGGGCATCAGCCTGCGCGATGTTCTCAGCGGCGTGACGATGCAAGTCTTCGTCGGGCGAAACGGCGCGATGATCGCAGCACCCGTCCAACGTGATGTTGATGGAGTATCGAAGGGGTCGCGTCACGTGAGCTCACCTCCCCATAGGGCCGTCTGTGTCAACGACCGATCCGTTTCAGCCACGGATGGGACGCGTTTTCACGCTCGACGACTTCGCCCAACCACCTGCGCGCTTCCTCGTCAAGCAGCGGCAGCGCCGCGGCCAGATCCTGGTCGTCCTTGGACCTCGAGAGCCGCGCCTTGAGGTGAAGCACGATCTCAGGCCGCAAATACAGGATGCCGCCGTCTCCCGAGAACACGCAGTCCTCCAACGGGAGGCGGATGCGGTCGTCCCGAATGGAGATCCAGACATCCCCCTGATGCGGGGTCAAAAGCAGGTCGAACAGCCAGGGGCTCATGCCATCCTTTCTGACCCAGATCTGACGGCAGCCTTCCAGCAGCCCTTCCGGCCCTTGCAGCGGGCGAATCGTGCCGCTGAGGTTCGACCACACGCAGAATTCGGGAAGCAGGTGTTTGAGCACAGCAGCCAGGTCACCGCGCATGATCGCGACGTCGGTGTCCTCGTGCGGGCGTGTGGACCCGGTGTACGCCTCCATCGCCCAACCGCCGACGATCCACCACGGCACCGGTACACCCTCTAGGATCCCGGCGATCTCGGACGGTGTCGGGTGCAGCCACGACCCGTACCACCGGTAGAACTCCGCGTCGTCAATCACCGTCTCAGGCTCCTTCACGGCTTGCTGCCCGGCCGCGAGTCACTCTGCCGCGCGACCAGCGGCCTACGGCTCGTGCGACTCCCGTCGCCACAGCCTCTCGCAACTGTGCTCCGCGCTCCCGCCGACACAAGACTCCCCCCACCACCTCGATGAGGTCATCGGATGGATTGCGACCCGCAGATCTAGGCACTCGTCTGCCTGCCTACACGGGCGTGAGCGGTTCGAGCGTAGCGCCCGTCGGCTCCAGCGCTGAGTTTCGACCTATCGTGCGACGCGGGCCCGCACGGGGCCTCGGTACTTTGTCTCCATGCTCGAACTGCTGGTGGTATCGGCAGACGACTGGCATCGCCTCGAGGGCCCCACGGGCGTTCCCGTCTTGCCGATCCTTGCAGCCGAGCCCCATCGCCTTGCCCAACTCGCGACACAACGACTCGACCGACCGACCGAAGTTGTAGTCGTCGCGCGCGAGCAGAGTAAGGATCGATTGCTCCGACGCGAAGACGTCCGGGCCTTCTCCGCATGGGCGCCCTCCGAGGACGGCACGTTCGTGCTGCCTGAGGACTTCCGGGACCAGCTGTACACAGGAGGCAACACGCTGGAGCATGTCATTCAGCGCGCTCACGAGGTCATGAGCGGCTACGACCGCCCGTGGTGGATCGGCGGAGGCTGGGCGGTCGACGCGGCAGTGGGACGGAAGACCCGTGAGCATCACGACATCGACCTCATCGTGCTCCGTGAAGACCTGCCGACACTATCCGAACACCTGCACGGATGGGATGTGAGGATCGCGGAGCCGGCCGGTCAGTTCGTGCGCTGGGACGGCGCCGGATTGAAACCATCAGAGAACTGCCTATGGGCGCGGCCGGAAGACGAGTTCGATCTGTCGTGGCAGGACTTCATGCTCGCGCCGGGATACGTCGAGTTCCTGATCGAACAGACCGAAGACGAGCTGTGGAGATACCGCCGCCAGCCGTCCATCACCCTGCCGCTCGCCGAGCTGGGTCCGCGCGGCACATTCCTCCCGCTCCACGTCGCCCTGCTGTACAAGTCGAAAGAGCCGCGGCTCGCGGATCAAGACTTCGAGGTCGCAAAGAGACTCCTTACCAGGCGATCGCGCCAATGGCTTCGCAAGGCTCTCATGATCGCTGACAGTGAACACCAGTGGCTCCAGGAACTATCTATCAGTCCGTAGTACGACCTGCGTCAGACGTCACGGGTCGTCCGCCATCAGCGGACCACGATCGAGTATCGCTTGAGTGTGGGTAGCGACGGCTCGGAGTCCTTCCTCGTTACCCAGCCATGCGTTTCCCCCGAGGTGCGTCGCGCCGATATGGAGCTCGTAGCAGTGGTGGCGGCTGGCGGCGTCGTCGATCACGCCACTCTCGGCTGTGATCTGTGGGTCTCGAAGGACGCGACGATAGACATCGGCTCCTGCGATCCCGGGATAGAAGGCACCGCCCATGAAGGTGCAAAGGGCGGTGTCGTAGAGGAAGTCGCCTCGTCGCGAGCATTTCCATGAAAAGACTGCGGTCACGTGGGACGCGTCGTCGTTGACGAGGACATTTGCGCTCAACAGGTCACCGTGGATGAGGTCGGCGCGTTCTGGGCAGGAGGCGATGAGGTTGACGATGCGGGCTTCGCAAGCGCGGAAGAGCGCGTCGTGGTCGGGGTAGGCGGCCAGCTTGTCCCGCCAGCCGTGGTCGTGGCGCTCCGGGTAATCGTCGATGAGTGCGCCTCGGAGCGAGTCGCACCACTGGGGCGGCGTGGCGCGTGGGGGCACGCCTTTGAGTGCTGCTAGGAGCCGCACGATCGTCCGTCCAGCGTTGTCGGCTTCATGTGGCGCGATCGTCTCGAGGAATCGACCGTAGTGACGTACGGAGATGGCGTACGCGCCGCCGAGCCCGTCGCCGATCTCAATCACTTCAGGCACCGGGAGGTCGGGGGCGTGGTAGGTCATGGCGTCGCGTTCGATGTCGAACCACTCTCTGTTCTGCCCGATTCGCAGGACGAGCCCACGGCCGTCGACGCGATAGCCGTATGCGGCCGACCAGAAGCCGCCGTGAAGCATCTCGAGGTCAGAGATCCCCTGGCGATGTCGGCTGGTCAAAAACTGCTCGACTTCGTCGAGTTCAGGCGTTGTCTTCTTCAAGTGGGATCTCGTGGGCGGGCTGAATACGTCGGCTCCGTGAGGGTATCGCTGGAGGTGCTGGGGGCGTTCGGCCGGCTGTAGCGCCGAGCTGGGCAGTGAGGCCGCCCCGATGCCTTCGTCACACCAGATGCGACAGGCATCCTGACCACATCAGATCGGGGGAGCGGATCAGTTGAAGAAGTTTGCGAGCGCGATCATCATCTGCTCGGCATCGGTATACAACGTGCGCGGCGGATGAACCTCAAGCCGGGCAGCCAACTGTGCCGCCCAGAACTCCGCCACCTCTACCGGATGGCCAGCATCGACCTGATCAGCTATCACCAGAATCTCAGCGGATAAGCTCCGGCGACCTTCCGGGCCTGAAAGCGACTCCAGCCACGGCATCCACTTCCCCGGCGTCACGCCACGCGGCGGAATTACAAGCGCGACGCGTTCGAACGCCCCTGGGTCTTCGGCCAACGCGCCAACGATTCCTCGAGCCCCTCTTGAGAAACCGATCGCTCGTTTGCACTTGTACTCGGCGGCGAGTGCCCGGATCTCAGCCGCGTCCCGGTCGGCTTGGCGCCGAATCTTCGCGACCGATTCGAAGTGACCCGAGTGCTCGTACGCGAAGCCGATCTTCGTGCCCTTGACGCGACCGAGGTAACTCATGCGGTCGTCGAGTTTCTCCCCGATGCCGCCGGGCGCGAAGAGGGTAAAAGGCTTGCCGCCACCGAGCTTGAGAACGCTCATGACAGCCCTGATTCAACCTCTCCGACTAGCCGTGCCATCGACGGTCCGCCCAACGAACCCTGCGCTCCAGGGCGCGCCGCGTCGCGTAGCGACCGGTGTCGGCCGCAACACGCGACCGACTTGCGAGGACGCAGCCAGCTGTGCCGGCTGGGACTAGCTCCCATCGGGCCAGCCTCCGCGGTGGAGCACCATCGGGTGATGAGGCAGGGCACCGTAGGGATTGCGCAAAAAGGTTCCGTCCGGGACAAATAGGGCTTGTTCGCCCGCCACCCTTCGGGGTGGGGCGCGAGAGCATCCGCGAATCGGACGTGAGCGACGACGCTCTTCAGAGCTTCTCGGATATCCCGGATGGATTGTCCGCCGAAGCGAGATATCCAGTCGCGCTCGACCTGCAAGATCCGGTCACGATAAGCGGATTGGGCGTCTCTACCCTTCCGGGTGGGTCGCACCCACTTCCCGCGTCCACCACGTGGGTGGGGGTCCACTGACACATAACCGTTCTTCTCGAGAAACGTCAGGCTCATGCTGACCGCTTCCTTTGAAACGCCCGTGAGCAGTGGCAGATCGCTGACGGAAGCGCCATCCGCTTCGAGACTCCTCATCACGTTCGCTGCGAGCGGCAGCGAAAGTTCCGCATCTCGTTCGAAGTCGAGGATGAACGCGAGCAACGCCTGCGTGAGGAGTGTCGGTAGCCTGGAATCGCTGGAAGGCTGCCTTGGCCCCCACTCGCCGGCCACGGTGCGGAAGTCCTTGGCCGTGAGGACTGGCAGATACCTCGGAAGGCTCCCTCCCAGCGCCTCCGTCAACGCCCGCAGTGAGTGGACAAGTGCATCGGTGACCTGATTGCCGAAGCGCTCTCGCCAGCGCTTCTCGATTTCAACCGCAAGCTTCTGCCATATCTCCTGCGCCTTCTGGCCCGCCAGGCCAGGTCTGATGACGAGATCGCCCTTCGGAGGCCTCGGCCGCGAGTCGCCTGGGGCCTTCTCCACCTTGACGTAGCCCCACCTCTCCATGCCGGGCAAGGAGGGGTGAACCGGTCCGGTCACTCCGGCCGCGGCCGAGAGTTCCCGAACCGTGATGCCTTGCGTAGGCACGAAGCGCATGAAGTTGCTCCACATCACCATCGAAACCAAGACCGGCCGGTAGGGCGAAGCCATCATCTGCCGCTCGAAATCGTTGTCGTGCTCAATCGTGAAAGCGATCAACACCGCTGACAGCAACCTCGGCAGCGAGTCCACCGTCTTCGTGCTGCCGCTCGGATCGACGGATGACCGGGTCAAGCAGTCACCTCGAATGTCTCCGTACAAAGACCTCGCGCCCTAGACGGCGGTACGCCGCCCCTCAAGTCTTGAGGTTGCCGCTGGGCATGTCGACGGCGTTCGGTCGGCTGCAGCGCCGGTTATGCCGCAGCATGGCGTCCAGCAGGCGTCACGAGCGCACTGGCACGACACACTCAAGCTGGTCGCGTCTCGCCATCTTGATAGCTGCGATGTCTTCAGTCGGGCTGTTAGCCGGATCGAACACCCCGCGGACGATGAGATCGTTCACAAACGCCAGCGTCTCGTGATGGAGCCACCCGTTGGTCACCAACTGGACGGGCGCCTCAACGTCAAGTGCGTCATGGAGGTCGGTCCATCTCCCACCCGCCTCGGTGACGATGCACGCCGATGAATAGAGATCTGGACCAGAACCCGCGTGCCAAAGCAAGACGACATCGACCGAGCCATCCGCCACCCGGGAGCAAATCGTAGAGATCCATCCAGGGACGAACGCCTGCGGAGGCGCGCGCCAGAACAGTCATCGGGTTGGTATCCAAGCGACGACCAACGCTCACGCGGAAGTCCTCCAGGAGGACCGCCTCGGCGAGACGCTGCGTCTCGGAAACGCGTACCGGTTGACCGTCCTTGAACGCACCCGACCCCTCGCTTGCCCACCAGCGCGTACCTCGCGCTGGTCGACTGACGACCCCTACGACGGGAACATCCTCCTCAACCAGGGCTATGAGCGTTGCCCACTCCGTGTTCCCAGCGACGAAGCCGCCAGTGCCATCGATCGGATCGAGTGTCCAGACGCGTGGGCCTTCGCCAGTGGCACCGAACTCCTCCCCCAAGACGGCATCCTTCGGGCAGATTCGCGCTAACTCGTCTCGAAGCATTTGCTCGATCTCGACGTCGGCTGTCGTGACGACGCTGCCATCCGCCTTCTTCTCAACCCCGAGCTCGGGCGACCGGAACCAGCGCAAAGCAGCATCAGACGCGAGATCCGCCAGTCGAATAGCAATCTCGAGGTCATGCTGTCTCGACACGGGAGGTGACTTCACAACGGCACCTGACGAATTGCTCGGCATAAGATCCTGGCGCTCAGCCTCCGGTATGCCGCCTCTCATGACTTGAAGCTAACGCCCGGCGTGTCGGCAGCGTTCGGTGGGACCCGAACTGACTCACGGCACCCCGCTCTTCAACCTCGTCGCGTGCCAGCAAGCGATTGAATACCACGTCACCCAGAGAGGCGATGTCTCTCTGCATCACCGGCCCAATCCCCGGAAGCTAGGGCCGCAGCGGCCGCTGCGACGTTCTGCTCAAGCGGGTTTGTCGAGTCGAGCAGGATAGCGGCTTCTTCGTCGGGCACGTACGTGTTTAAGGTCCACTCTATGAACTCCCAGGTCAGCAACCACTCACCGATGCGAAACTCCGGTCGCGCGTCGAAGCGCTGGCGGTGGAGGGCGCGTTCTGAGCAAACGCACTCGATCCCAAAGTAAGGTGCGCCGAAGCGCGCCGCGATCGCCCTCCATCGTGCTCTCAGCGCTCGGTCGACGCTGAGTTCGAGGATCGCACCGACACCCAGTGCGAGTTGACGCTCGAGCAGAACGGACTGCAGTTCAATCCCAGTGGGACCCACAAGGCTCAACTGGTCTGGAGAGACCATCAACTCTGGCCGCGCCAGAACCTGCGCCAGCAGATCGAAATCGAAGAGGGGGACGCCGAACTCGCGCGCCAGTGACTCCGCCACTGCCGTCTTGCCGACGCACGGCGGACCTGAGACGACGATGACCATCACATCAGCCAAGAGCAATCACCAGGCTGCTCTCCCCTCGGGTCACGAGCAACATTGTCTCGCTGCCAACGGTCGCAACACCATGACCATTGCCTGGCTAAAGCACAACCCACAGGTGGCATCGGCTGAACTCAACTTAACCGCCAGGACGGCCAATCCCGCGGTTCGCCGCATGAGCAGCTCGTAACAACCCCCGCCGCGGCTGGAACGGATCGGTTCGCGTCCGTTACTGCTCGATGCTGTCAGTCCCGTGCCAGTCGGCAATGTCGAACTCGCCGCGCGGGCCGCTCGAGAACAAGCAGAAGGGGTGGCCGTCAGGGTCCAACATGACTCGGACGTCTGGCTGGGGCTGAGTAATGGCCAATGACGCCCCCAACTCGACTGCACGAGCAATGCCAGCTTCGAGATCATCGCAGCCGATGTCCAGGTGCACCATCATCAGTTGCTCGCCCTCACTCGACGGCCAGACCGGCGGGACGTACCGGTCCTCGTGGTGAAACGACAAGCCCATTCCGCCGGCAGGAGCCCGCACACGCAGCCAGCCACCGTCGTCGGCGACGACCGTCCAGCCGAGCAGTTGAGCGTAGAACTGGGCCAGCCGCCGGGTGTCCGGCGACGAGAAGGTGGCGGCCGATACCCGGAACCTGGGATGACTCATGTTCTGCCCCCTGTCGTCGATCGCCGCTGTTCACCGGCTGCCGCTGCGTGTCGCCATTTAGCGTCTCAGTGACCTCCTCGAACAGGCAACTTTGAACTGGTTGTCGGCCGGGCCACCGGTCGTAGGATGTCCGGGTGAGGACGCAGTGGGTTGTCCTGGCGCAGGCGAAGGCCACCATCGGTGATGTGGAGGGCAGAGGCAGGGCCGGCACCGTCTTCGCCGGCCCTGCTGCGCATCCGTCCTGCTTGCGCGGTCCGGGGGAGTGAATTCCTGGACGACGAAAGAGCTTTCCACCCGGACCTGGCCGGACTACGAGTGGCTCTTCTCGCAAGGCAATGGGTGGGACCACTGCGGGTGCGTGGTCTATCAGGGGTTCCGGCCCCCGCGGGAGGTTCGGAAGTGGGCGGACAAGCGCGACTGGGCGCTCGCCCGCAAACGGGACCTTGTCGAGCAGGGTCTCACGCACGGGATCCTGGTCTACGACAAGCGGGAGCCGATCGGATGGTGTCAGTTCGGCCCGGCGAGTGAGTTGCCCATACCGAAAAGGCCTGACTCCGCAGCGTCCAAGCCCGCGAAGCCGCTGTGGCGCATCACGTGCTTCTGCGTCGCGCCGTCGTATCGCCAGCGAGGCGTGACGGGAGTCGCTCTGTCCGCCGCTCTGGCTTCGATCGCGAAGGCCGGGGGTGGGCTGGTCCGGGCCGCTCCCATCGTCGCCTTGCCGAACGACCCCGGCTTGGACGAGCTGATACGCGAGCGCGGAAGTGGTCAGGACCAATACGTGCTGGCCCACGCGAGGGAGGTGTACGGGGCGACTTCCGTGGTGGCTTACGACAAGCGCGCTTGGTCGGTCGGAGGAGTCTTCATCGACGGACTCGGGCCCGCGTGGGCCTACGTCCGGCCGGCCCATCTGATGTCCTCCCACACGGGATCTGTGTCGCTATTCAAGCGACATCGATTCAAACCGAAAAGCTTGATCGACCCCGGTCCGGTCAAGTTGCCCGTCAGCGCGCTGGTGATGGAGCGGACGCTTTGCCGCGCGTTCTCACAACCGATAGGGCAACGTACATAGAGATGTCTTGCTCCGAATGTTCCGGCCGGACGCTCTTTGCGATCCGATAGGTCCCAGGGGGCGTCTGCTCGGGCACCTTGAACGTTTGGGGCAATTCCGGATCCATCCCGTACAAGAGGGTGACGTGGTGGGATTCCCTCGACTCAACCCACGTCGGCTCCCGGGGATCCCACGCCATCTGCATGTGGTACATCGAGCACCACCTCTTACCGTCCCAGGCCTCCATCAGGACGTAGCCGCCGGTCACCCCATTGACGAGCCCGTCAATGCGAACAGTGAAGGTGTCCCCCGCACGGACCTCAGCGGGTTCGACCACCAGACGCGGGGTCGTGGTCGGCTGGGGTATCGGTGGTGGAGGCGCCTCATTGCGCAGATGCCGGCAGGCACCGGGTTCGGGGCCCGCGAACGGGTCCTCGTCCGGGTGCAAAGCCACGACAACGGCGTAGACCGCGAGGACCGCCAGGAGGTTGGC
The DNA here is from genome assembly GCA_035536535.1 of Actinomycetota bacterium. Classification (NCBI taxonomy): domain Bacteria; kingdom Bacillati; phylum Actinomycetota; species Actinomycetota bacterium. The sequence continues at coordinate 17,066 of DATLNZ010000050.1, forward strand.
GGCAACCAGCCGAATGGTCGCCTTCGCCGCCCCTGCCCTTCGTAGCACGTCCGGCCCCCGTCTCGCGATCACTCGACCAACGCGCGGGACACCATGTCGGTTGTCCGAACGACGGCCATGCGCGCATAGGGTCGTAGGATGTCCGGGTGAGGACCCTGCGGGTTGCCTTGGCGCAGGTGAACGCCACCGTCGGCGATGTGGACGGCAACGCGCGGGTCGTCCGGGAGTGGATCGAGCGGGCGCGTGACGCGCAGGCCGACCTCGTCGCTTTTCCCGAGATGGTCGTCACCGGCTACCCCGCCGAGGACCTCCTCCTCAAGCCCTCGTTCATTCGCGCCAACCTCCAGGCCCTCGCCAAGATCGCCACCGACGCCCGCGGCATATGCGCGGTCGTCGGCTTCGCCGACCTCGACACCGACCTTCGCAACGCGGCCGCCGTGTGCGCCGACGGCGGAATTGCCGGCGTGTACCACAAGCACTTTCTGCCCAACTACGGCGTCTTCGACGAAGACCGCTACTTCCGTCCCGGGACATCGGCCCCCGTGTTCGTAATCAACGGTGTCCGGGTCGGGGTGTCGGTGTGCGAGGACATCTGGTACTCGTCCGGGCCCGCGGAGTGGCAGTCGTGGGCGGGGGCCGAGGTGCTGGTCAACATCAATGGCTCGCCGTACCACGCGGGGAAGCTGTCCGGACGAAAGACCATGCTCTCGACACGCGCGTCCGACCACGTCGCGGCGCTTGCCTACGTCAACCTCGTGGGCGGACAGGACGAGCTCGTCTTCGACGGCGGCTCCATGGTCTTCGACGCCGACGGCGCGCTCATCGCCTCGGCCCCCCAGTTCGTTGAGGACTTCCTGATCGTGGACATCGACGTCGAGGCCATCGGACGCGAGCGGCTGCACGACCCGCGCATGCGCAAGATCGCCGCAGCCCCCGACGGCGTAGCGACGCCGACCATCGTCGTCTCGGACGAGCAGGCATCCCACCGGGAGCCGGTCCAGGCGCGAATCACGCAGCCCCTGCACCCGGACGCGGAGATCTACGACGCGCTCGTCCTGGGGGTGGGCGACTACGTCCGCAAGAACGGGTTCCGCGAGGTCCTGGTGGGGATCTCCGGCGGTATCGACTCATCACTCGTCGCGGCCATCGCCGCGGACGCAGCAGGTCCGGACGCGGTCACCGGCATTGTGCTGTCCTCCCGCTACTCGTCGCAGCACTCGCGCGAGGACGCGTTCGAGCTCGCTCGGCGGCTGGGGATCCGCGTCCTGGACATGCCCATCGACGGACCGCACCTGGCGGTGGAGGAAGTCCTGCGCGAGCACATCGAGCGGGAGCCGGGACGACAGCTTGCGGAGGAGAACGTCCAGGCGCGGATCCGGGGGCTTTTGTGGATGGCGCTTTCCAACGCGCGGCCGCGGTCGCTGATGCTGACGGCCGGCAACAAGTCCGAGCTTGCCACCGGTTACGCCACTCTCTACGGCGATATGGCCGGCGGGTTCTGCGTCCTGAAGGACGTCCCGAAGACGCTCGTGTACCGCCTGGCGCGACACCGCAACTCACGCGGTGAGGTGATCCCGCTGCGGGTCCTGGACAAGGCGCCGTCGGCCGAGCTTCGTCCGGATCAGAAGGACACCGACTCGCTTCCGCCCTATGACGTCCTGGACCCGATCCTTCAGGCGTACGTCGAGGACGACAGGTCGGTGGACGAGATCGTCGGGCTGGGGTTCGACCGCGAGCTCGTCCGGCGGATCGTTTGGATGGTGGACGCCAACGAGTACAAGCGCCGCCAGGCTCCCCCGGGGGTGAAGGTGACGGAGCGCGCGTTCGGACGAGACCGGCGACTGCCGATAACCAACCGCTGGACCGGCGACTGAGGCGTTATGCCAGCTACGGACTACACCGGAGGTCCGAAGCTGGCCCCGCCGTCGTCTTGACCGCGGTCCTCGGGCTGGGCCCGGGTGACCTGTAGCTCGAGGCCGTCCCTCACCCTGACCAAAAGCAGCCTGGATGGCTCGGGTCCCTGCTCTCCGTTCTGGACCTTGGGGCCGTCGGGGTCGCGGTTGAACACGATCCAACGTCCGTCCGGCGACCATGCAGGCGCCCCCTCGAAAGCCCGTCCGGCATCTCCCTCACGAGGAAGGGTCACCTGCCGGACGTTTGCTCCCGATGGGTCGGCTGTGAAGATCGCCGACTCGACACCTTTCGCGCCGATCGAGCTCTCGAACGCGATCGACTTGCCGTCCGGCGACCAAGCCGGCGATGAACCCTGCAGCGTCCCAATGCGCCGTTCGTCCGAACCATCGGCGTTCATCGAGACGAGCACCGGCTGGCTCTGGTCGGCTCCTGGGTACGCACAGCCGGGTTTGAGAAAGGCGATTCTGCGGCCGTCCGGCGACCACGTCGGGCTCCAACCCCCCTTGCTGGTTAGCGGGACGAGGTTGGTCCCGTCGCGGGAGATCGTGTAGATGTTGGGGCCTTCGCCGACCGGGCGGCTGCAGCCGATCGTCGCCCCCCAGCTCCCCGACGCGTACCGCGAGAATGCGATCCGACTTCCGTCTGGAGACCAGGCGGGGTCTGCGTCCCAGTGCTCCCTGCTCTGTGTCAGAAGCGTGAACCCGCTGCCGTCCGGTTTGATGACGGCCAGGTCCGGTGCGACGGTCGTGGGGGCCCACGTCTCGTTGTTTCCGGCCGCGCTGACGGTTGCGAAAGCGATCAGAGAGCCGTCGGGTGACCAGTGAGGCGACGTTCCGTCCCGGAGGGTCCGCAATCCCGACCCATCGGTCCCGACGATGTTCAGGTTGGCTTCGCGCACAAAGGCGAGCCGACCGGCGGGCGCCGCCACGCCAACGGGTGCCGGGGACGCGCGATCGGCCGAGACCCCCGTCCCACGGTTGGCGACCCTTCCTGGCGCCGGGCCCTTCTCGTCCGGGACTTGTTCCCTCGGGATCACCGGCGTCTCACCGACGTTGGTCTGAGGCTTTTCGGGGACGCCCACCACCGGCGCCTTCGAGGGCCGGTCGTTGCGCGTCCTCAGCGCAACCGCCCCGACCACCAGGGCCATCACGAGTCCCGTCGCGACCACGAGCCGCCCTCTGCGAGAGGCGCCCCGGAACGGAGCAGGCTGCGTCGAAGCCTCCGCCGCCCGGAGCCTGGCTGCCGCGCCGCTGAGGCGTTGGTCCAATGTCGAGTTCATTTCCCGTCCTCCTCCGGCCCCGCAACCCCCAGCTTTTTGCCGAGAGATCCGCGCGCCCTGTGCAGGTGTGCCTTGACGGTGCCTTCGGCGCATCCCAGTTGTTTCGCGATCTGCGAGATCGACTGGTCCTCGATGTAGAAAAGGACCGTCACCAGCGCCTGACGGCGCGGGAGGGACCTGATCGCCGCCCACACCTCCGTGTCCTCCTGGGGCAGCTCCGATACGGACGGCCGGTCCCTCGACGTCAGCCGCGTGACTGCCCGCGCTTCCGCCAGTCGCCGCCTCGTGAGGCTGGCGCACATGTTGATCGCCACCCGTCGGACCCAGGCCCGCGGCTGTTCGAGCGCCGATACCTCGTCCCAGCGCCTGTGGGCGGCAAGAAAGGCGTCCTGCGTGATCTCCTCGGCCGCCCATTTCGAGCCCGAGAGCGCATAGGCGACTGCCAGCACGCCTGGAGCCTCCTGACCGTAGAAGTCCTCAAAGGACGCGCCCGGACGCAGGCTCCTCTCACGAGGCTTCGCCCCGCCCAGCGCTGGAGCCGGGCCTTCGTTGAGCACGTCCACGAGTTGAACTCGCACGGCGGGGGGTCCGAGGTTTACACGATCGATGCAATGCGCATCAGCAACTACGTCTGCGCCGCGCGCCTTTCGATGCGAGTCAGGCCCCCGTGGGCTCGAGGACTCTCGACACGCGCCTCGCCAGATCGCGGAAGGCCTGGGACTGCGGCGAGTCGGGGTGCGCCACCAGAAGCGGACGGCCGTCGTCGCCCGCCTGCGCCACCTGGGGGTCGAGCGGGATGTCCATTAGCTTGTCCACGCCGAGAGCCCAGATCGAGCGGTCCTCGCGGACTCGAGGGAAGACGTCGATGCTCTCGGAGCACCCCGGACAGCGAAGGCCGCTCATGTTCTCCACGGCCCCCAGCACGCGGACCCCCGCATCGCGGTACATGGTCAGGACCTTCTTGGCGTCAAGGTGGGCCACGTCCTGCGGCGTGACCACCAGGATCGCGCCAGCCAGTTGCACCTCCTTGGCCAGCCGGACCTGCAGGTCGGCCGTCCCGGGTGGCAGGTCCACGATGAGGTAGTCGAGTTCCCCCCACGCGACGTCGCGGAACATCTGGCCGAGCAGGAAGTCGACCCAGCCGGACACGTCCACCGACTGGTCCTCCCCCACCAGGAAGCCCATGGACATCAGCTTCAGCCCGTGGACGTCCAGGGGGTCGATCTTGCGCCGGCTGCGCGAGTACATCGTCCAGCTCTTGAGGTGGACCTTTCGCGCGAGGTTGACCATGCGGGGAATGTCCGGGCCGTAGAAGTCGGCGTCCAGCAACCCCACCGACGACCCCGCCTGCGACAGCGCCAAGGCGAGGTTAAGGCTGACAGTGGACTTTCCGACGCCGCCCTTGCCGCTGGCGACCGGAACAACGAACCGGGCCGGCTGGGGGCCGAGGGGACCTCCCATTGCCCTTCGCAGCTCGTCCATCGGGTCGTGCCCTCTCACGCGATCAGCTCGCCGGGGTGTGGTTGATCATCCAACGCACGCCAAAGCGGTCCTTGAAGCTGCCGAAGTAGTCGCCCCAGACCTGGTCTGCGATCGGCATCTCGACGTCTCCGCCTGCGGACAGCTCGCGGAACAGTCGGTCCGCATCTTCCCGGCTGTCCGGGTGGACGGAGACGTACACGTTGTTTCCCGGCGTGAAAGTCTGACCGAAAGCGGTTAGTACGTCGGACGCCATGAGGACCTGCCCGTCCCC
>DATLNZ010000051.1 GCA_035536535.1 Actinomycetota bacterium
GCTTCGGTCGCTTGACTCGCTTCCCAACAACCTGCCCGTTCAGCTGACCAGCTTTGTGGGCCGCCGCGATCAGATAGCCGAGGTCTGCCGCCTGATGGACGAAACCCGCATCCTGACCCTCACCGGAGCAGGCGGCTGCGGCAAGACGCGCCTGGCCCTTCAGGTGGGGGCCGAGCTGCTTGACCGCTACCCCGACGGCGTGTGGCTCGTGGACCTGACCCAGGTCTCAGACCCCGACCTCGTCGCCCAGGCCGCCGCCACCTCCCTGGGCTACAAGCAGGAGCAGGGCCGCACGTTCACCGAGACCCTGACCGCCCACCTTGCCAACAAGACGATGCTGCTTCTGCTCGACAACTGCGAGCAGGTGGTCGCCACCGCCGCGTCGCTGGTCGAGACGCTGCTGGTCACCTGCCCCGGCACAAGCGTCCTGGCCACCTCCCGGGAGCCCCTGGGGGTGCCGGGCGAGGTGGCGTGGCGGGTGCCGAACATGTCCACTCCCGGTGAGAGCCCGCCGGCCAGGCTGGAGGTGTTCACGCAATACGAGGCCGTCCGGCTGTTCATCGACCGCGCGAGGAAGGCGCGAACCGGCTTCGCCGTGACCGAGCAGAACGCGCCCGCGATCGCTCAGCTGTGTCACCGCTTGGACGGAATCCCTTTGGCCATCGAGCTCGCCGCCGCACGTTCGCGTGTGCTGACGCCTCAGCAGATATGCGAGGGACTGACGCGGAGACTGGACCTCCTAACAGGCGGGGCGCGCACCGCCTTCCCGCGCCAGCAGACGCTGCGGGCCTCGATCGACTGGAGCCACGACCTCCTGTCCGAGGAGGAGCGGATCCTGTTCCGGGGTCTGTCGGTGTTCGCCGGGGGCTTCACCCTTCAGGCTGCGGACGAGGTCTGCCTCGATGGAGTGCTCGATGTCCTGGCGCATCTGGTGGACAGGTCCCTGGTGGTCATGGAGGAGCAGGGGGAGTCGGCTCGCTACCGGCTGCTGGAGACCGTGCGGCACTACGCTGACGAACGCCTGCGCGAAGCAGGAGAGATCAGTGACCTCCGCAACCGCCACCTCGTCTTCTACGTTCGCGCCGCCGAGCAGATGGAGGCGCGGATGTACGGACCGGATCAGGCCGAGGCCTTCGCGTACCTGGACTCCGAGCGAGGAAACCTGGCCGCCGCGCTCACCTGGGCCCAGGAGTCGGGACAGTTCGAGCTCGGACTGCGATTGGCGTCGTCCCTCTGGCTCTACTGGTACTCGCGGGGGCTCTGGTCGGAGGGGCTCAGCTTCTACGAGTCACTTCAGCCGGGGCTCGACTCGGTCTCCCCCCGGTTGCGGTCGCAGGTGCTGTTCGGGCTCGCCAACGTCCTGCGGCCCCTGAACCGCATCGCGGAAGCGTTGGAGGCCGAAGAGGCTTCACTGGGAGCCGCTCTGGACGCCGGGGACAAGGACGTGTACTGCCGGGCGCTGTTCAACCATGCCTTCGGGCGCGCTCTTGACGCGCAGCTGGAGGAGAGCATCCGCCTCGCCGGGGAGGTGGGAGATGCCTTCGTACGTGCGAAGGCTCTTACTCTTATCGGCGGACGCATGGTGCGCGCCGGCGACGTTCCCGGCGCCATCGAGCGTTACGAGGCTGCTATAGCCGGGGCCCGGGCAGGCGGAGACCGCGCGAGCATGCACGAGGCCTTGCTGTTCCTGGGGTGGACGCACATCTGGCGGGGGGAGTTCGAGGCGGCGCGGGCGTGCCTGGACGAAGGGCTGGATCTGGCTCGCGGCTACTGCGCGATGTGCTTCGGAGGGGGCCACGGTATGAAGTCGACGCTGGAGCTGATGACGGGCGACAGGGAGCGAGCCAGGCAGCTCGCAGACGCGGGTCTTGCCGTCAGCGAGGAGTTCGGCAACTCGGTGGGAGCAGCCCTGTGCGCCTGTGCGGGTGCGAGCGTAGCAATCGCCGACGGGGACGCGGATCGAGCTAAGACTCTCGCCGCCCAAGCTCAGGAGTCGGTCACTCGAGGATCAATGGTGGCCAGTCAGGCCAGAGGGCTGATGGCCTCCGGAGAAGCTTCCATGTCCGCGGGTGATCTCGAGGCGGCCCGTCCGACTCTCGAGAAGGCGCTCGCCACCGCTCAGGAGGTGGGCACCCCATTCTGGATCGAGCGGTCGCTGCTGGCCCTCGGACGCCTCGCGGTCATCGACGGAAACGTGGATCAGGCTGAATCCACCCTCCACCAGGCCTTGACCCTCCAGCTGTCCGTCGAGGACCGCCTTGGCGAGATCGAGAGCGTGGAAGAGCTGGCTTGCATCGAGTCCCGCCGAGGGCTGCACGCCGAGGCAGTCCGCCTGATGGCCGCCGCTCAGCGGCAGCGGGAGGCCATCGGCTTCCGGCTGCGGTGGCGGCCCCTGGAGAACGACCTGCATCCGTCGAGAGAGGCGCTGGCCGCCAGTTTCGATGAAGCATGGAACGAGGGCGCAGCCATGGAGCGTGACGAGCTGATCGCCTACGTACAGCGCGGCCAGGGAGAAGGAGGCGTCCGCCCTCCGGCTGGAAGAGCCTGACCCCCACGGAGATCGAAGTCGTGAAGCTCGCCGCGGAGGGCCTGACAACCCCCAAGTTGCCGAGCGCCTGTTTGTGATCCACCACACCACCCGTACCCACCTGCAACACGTCTTCTCAAAGCTAGGGGTGAAGTCGCGGGCAGAGCTTGCGGTCCAAGCAACCCGCCGCGACCTGTAGAGGCTCCGGTTGCCGTGGTTGAGTCCGTTGCGGGGCGGGCCCGGTCGCGAGTTCCGCAGCCAGCGGCGCGAAGCGGCGCGCCAGCGAGGACTGCAGAGCAGGCGGGTCCGCCCCGCAGCGCAACCAAATGGGAACATCGGATCGTCACCAAAGGATCAACGTGATAGCGTCCGACGATGGAGCCTGAGCTTCATCCCGACCTGCTTCCTGTCTCGTTCCTGGTCGGGACGTGGCTCGGCCACGGGACCGGCGAGTACCCCACGATCAAGCCGTTTCGGTACAACGAGGAAGTCCGGTTCTGGCACGTCGGCAAGGCCTTTTTGGCCTACGAGCAGCGGACCTGGGCCCCCGACACCGGGCGCCCCATGCACTCCGAGATGGGGTACTGGCGCTGCAACAGCGACGGCGACCTGCAGGTGGTTCTGACGCACCCGACGGGTGTGGTCGAGGTGAGTGAGGGGACCGTGCGGGGTGCGGCCATCGAGTTCGCGACGACGCACATCGCGCTGGTGCCGGGGGCAAAGGACGTGGAGAAGCTCCAGCGCAGCTTCCTCATTGCGGGGGACCTGCTCACCTACGAGGTCCGGATGGCGGCGGTCGGGGAGCCTCTGCAGCACCACCTGGCGGCGGAGCTTAACCGCGTCCCGCCGCGCGAGGTCGCCGTGGAGGTAGCGGAGGAGACCCTGACCTGACCCGGTGCGGTCGGCGCGGGAGCCGTCCGATAGCCTGATCCGATGCCCTTGGAAGTGGTCGACCTGCGCGCGGAGTCGTCCGTCCCGGACGTCCTGACGCGCCGCCACGGCGGGTGGGACCGTCCGGAGCTGGCGAAGCCGGCGGCTGTGGTCCGCAAGATCCTGAGCGATGTCCGAGAGGACGGTGATGCGGCCGTCTGCGCCTACACCAAGTCGCTGGACGGCGCGGACCTCACCGCCGAGGGGCTGCGGATGTCGCACGTGGACAGGGACCTGGCAGCCGCCCGCGTCGACCGCCGGACGATCGGGGCTCTGGAGGCCGCGGCGCAGTCCATCCGCGAGTTCCACGAGGCCCAGCTCCCATCGGACTGGTCCATCGAGCGCGATGGGGCCCGGACGGGCCAGGTGTTCCGTCCCATCCGCCGCGTCGGTCTGTACGCCCCCGGGGGCCGGGCCGTCTACCCATCCACCGTGCTCATGACCGCGGTCCCGGCGATCGTCGCGGGCGTGTCCGACATCGTGCTGGCCACGCCTCCGGACGAGTCCGGCGAGGCGTCCGACGTCATCTGCGCCGCCGCGGCCATATGCGGGATAGACGAGATCTACAGGATCGGGGGCGCCCAGGCCGTAGGCGCGCTGGCATTCGGGACGGCGACGATCAAGCCGGTGGACAAGATCTGCGGCCCCGGGAACCTGTACGTGACGCTGGCCAAGCGCGAGGTGTA
>DATLNZ010000052.1 GCA_035536535.1 Actinomycetota bacterium
GGGGCGCCGGCGGCCCGAACACGGGACTCGGCTGGGGCTGCGGCGCAGGCTGGGGCGCCGGCGGCCCGAACACGGGAGCAGGCTGCCGCTCCGGCTCCGGCTCCGGTTGGGACTGGGACTGGGGCTTGGGCTGGGGCGCGGGCGGCCCGAACACGGGACTCGCCTGGGGCTGCGGCGCCGGGGGCCCGAACACGGGGTCACTGCCGGGTGCTTGGGCCGGACCGGAGCCAGGTCCGGAAGAAGAAGCCTGCGAGGTCTGGCTTCCGGACGGCGACGCCTTGGATCCGCCGGGCGCGGGGCTTGATGAGTCGGGCTCAGCAGGACCCGCCGAGGCGCCCGCACGGGCACCCTCGGGGTTGTTCGGCTGTCCGGGGGACGCGTCGAAGTCCGCCGGGTCGGGGTCGGGTCCTCCCGGGGCAGAGAGCTGGGTCAGCCACTCCCTCACGACCTCGGGCCTCTCCAGGTCATCGAGGCCCATGTTCAACTTCACCCACGGATTCGCGGTGTCGAGTGGCTCTACTTCGCCGGGTCCTCCGGTCGGGGGGACGTCGACCTGTTCTCCGCCATGCACCAGGGCCGAGCGGCCGTCGGAGATGACCTCGACGATCCCTTCGCCCACGGCGTAGGTGCAAATCTCGGTGAGGCAGGACACCCCGAAGCGGGTGCCGCGCACCGCCCCGATGGCCGAGGACGTGTGAATCTCGAAACGGCTCCCGCTACCGGTGGCCTTCTTGACGGTCTGCCAGGAGCGTCCCGCCTCGAGCCTTCCGACGACGTCTCGGGTCTTCGGGCCTGAGCGCAGGGTCTCCACCGTGAAAGTGGTGGCCGGCGCCAGACGGGTGAGCGAACCGTCGGGGTAGTCGACAATGGCCAGTCCGATCGGCCCAGTGCGTACGGTGGAGCCCTCGACAAGGCCCTCGCCCGTTGCCCCAGCCCGTTCGGGCTGTCCTGGGGTCGCTAGGTCGACTGACGGCCGCACGACCTGCAACGCAGCCACGGCGGACGGCTCGCTCGAGCGCGCTTGAACGGCGACGCCTATGAAGCCGGCGATCACCCCCAGCGCAGCCAGGAGCGCAGTCACTCGCGCTCCCTTCGATTGAGTCCGTCCTGACACCTACGTATCCCCCCGTATCGGATTTAGTCACATTGTGTCAGTTAGCGCCTAGATCCTTGAGAAATTTCTGTGCGTCAAATGTCACAACCGGGTACACCATTCGGTCAACGGACTCCGGGCTCCTCCCTCGACCCGCTAGCGCCAGGTTGGGGGCAGGCTCCATGTGCCGGCAACCATGGTCGCGGCAACGGGGATGTTGGCCAGGTCGATCGGCGAGAGGTGATCGGGGTTCTCGCCGAGGACAACCAGGTCGGCGACCGCTCCCTCCTCGAGAGCGAGGCGCGACGAGGCGGCGACGGCGTCGGCCAGAGAAAGGGTCTCGTCCACCATCCAGGGGGGCCGCTCATCGACGGTTCGGTGCACCGCCGCGGCGATGGCCCGCCACGGATCCAAAGGCGAGACGGGCGCGTCTGATCCGAAGACCAGACCACTACCCGACCGGGCCAGTGACCGAAGGGGATAAGCAGTGTCGACCCGGTCACCCCACCACTGCTCGACAAGGTCCTGGTCGTCGACCGCGTGCCCTGGCTGCACCGAGGCAGTGACGCCCAGCTTCGCGAACCGGGCGCGGTCGTCCGGGGCGACCAGCTGGGCGTGCTCGATGCGCCCGGACATTCCAACCGCCTCGTACGCGTCCAACACCGTCCGGTTGGCGCGGTCGCCGATGGCGTGAACGGCCGTGCCAAGACCTTGTTTCTTGGCGCGGCCCAACAGCTTCGTCAGCTCGGCCAGATCAAGCAGCGGCATCCCGGAGTTGTCGGGCTCCCCGACATACGCGTGATCACAGTGCGCGGTCCTCGAGCCCAGGGCGCCGTCGGCAAACAACTTGAGCGGACCCACCTCATGCCGGCCGGACTGGTCCAGAACCTGCCCGGAGCGCCAGCCGGCTGCCTCGGCCTCGTCGAGTTGACGCATATGCACGGCGGAACTGACGCGCAACGGCAGCGGCCCCTTAGCTGACCGTCGCATCCACCCGGCGACATCGGCGTACGACCAGCCGTAGTCCTGGATGTGAGTAATGCCGCGCGCCGCGGCCGCGTTGACCGCAGCATCGACGGCTTCGTCTGTCTGCGCCTCGGAGTAGGAAGGCAGCTGTCGCTCCGCCTCCCAGGCTTCCCATTCGCGCAGGTACCCGGTCTCGTGGTCCAAGCCGATCGCAGACAGCGCGGCGCTCGAGAACCAGGCGCTGTGACCGTCCTGGCTGGTAAGCGCGACAGGAACACCCGGCACCGCCCGGTCGAGCTGCGACTTGTGCGGCATGGCGGGCCAAGTCGACTGGCGGAATCCCATCGCCCTGATCCAGCCACCCGCCGTCGCGCCCGGCGCGTGGTGGGCCACCGCCGCGGCGGCTTCCTCGTCGTTCCCGGCTGAGGCGAGGGCGCGGTTCAGTTCTTCGGTCAGCCGGTGGAAGGCCCAATGCGTGAAGTGGACGTGCGCGTCCGCCATTCCGGCGACGACCGTGCGGCCCCCCAGGTCGAGAACCTCGTCGGCGTCCCCCCTGTCGACTTCCGGCGAGAGCACCACGACCCGACCGCCGGCGATGAGGAGATCTACCGGTCCGCCAGCGAGGCGGCCGCTGCGCAGGAGAAGAGTTCGGCCCTCAGGGGACATCCATCCGACCCTACGCGCCGTGACGCTCCAAACCGGATGCTGGTCCTCCCGCCAAGATGTGCTCGTGACGAAGGCGGCACAG
>DATLNZ010000053.1 GCA_035536535.1 Actinomycetota bacterium
CGGCCGCTTGGCCTCCGAGATCGCCTCCAGCCGGCCCACGACCGCCTTGCGCATCCGGTCCGGCGACCGCACGATCGCGTCCTCACCGAAGCCGATGACCCACGAGACGAAACCGTCCTCGTCCACCACCGGGAGCCGGACAAGCGTCCAGTCCTTCCACGTCCCTGCCGACTCCAGACCGAGGGACTGCTGCACCCACCACGCGATGCGCGGCGAGAACGCGATCTCCACCGACACGCCCTTGTCCCCCACCCACGGCTCAGTGAGCCGGCCTTCGGTGGAGAACCCCTCGGGCACCTCGAAGTCCGGACCACTGCCCCGCGCGGCGAACTTCACCGGCGAGGTAATCCTCTGGAGCTTGAAGTGCCGGACGGCCGAACGCAGGTGGTCGTGTCCTACCAGGTACCAGGCCCCCTGGCGGTGGATCAGCGCGTAGGGGTCCACCGTCCGCTGCGTGTCGTCGGAGCGTCCGGGGGCCCGGTACTTGAAGCCGACCGACCTGCGGGACGCCACCGCGTCGAGCACCTGCGGCAGAGCCGGGACGTCCACATGGAGCCTGGCCCGCAGCCACGGGGGCCCGGCCGGGTCCATGGACATCCCCTCGCCCAGCGACAGCTTGAGCAGGGCCTGGTCCTCACGTCCGCCCTCCTCGACGACAACGCTCGAGGCGATCCACAGGGCCGCCATCTCCTCGGGCGTCAGGTCCAGGTTCGGGAGGTAGTAGCGGTCCTTGGGGATCATGTACCCCTCCTCGACCTCCCACACGTCGGTGAACCGACGCTCGATGGGAATGCCGACGGACCGCAGCTCCTCTTTGTCCCGCTCGAACATCCGCTTAAACGAGGAGTAGTCCTCCTGCTGGTAGCCGGGGACCGTGTTGCGGATCTCCTCGACGGTCAGGGGACGGCGGGTGTTCAGCAGGAGCGCGATGAGGTTGACGAGGCGCTCGACCTTTTGCACGCCGGGTATCCTACCGCCGCCCCGCGGGGGTCAGGACGGGGGCCTTGCGAAAGCAGAAGTGGACAAATGATCGGGGGCCGCTCCCGGACTCCGGAGCGGCCCTGACGGGAAGGGTGGCGCTACCTGCGGGAAGCGCCTTTCTTGCCGCTTTTGGCCTTAGAGGAGCCGTTGCCCTGTCCGGAGGGGCTGCGGTCCTTGGCCGGGCGGTTGTCCACGGACCGCGGTGCCGGGACGACCCTGGCCGTCCTGCGCTCACCGATCATTCCGCCGATGGCGGCCCCCGCGAGCATCGCCACCAGAGCGGCGGCCCCCAGGGCGATGGTGAATTCGATGGCCGTGCCAGTGGCGATCGGCAGGAGGCCGAGGGCCGGGATGTCCAGAGCGCGGTCCGCGAGCGTGTAGCCGATCACACCCGTGATCACGGCCAGGACGATGGCGGTCACGGCGACGAGCAGTCCGTTCTGGATCCCGGAACGCCCGGCCATCCGTCCCGCGGTGTAGCCACCCCACAGGTACGACATGAATTGGAACAGCACGATGGTCGCCGCGGCTCCGGCCCCCAGGACAACCGGATCCCGGGACACGTCCGACAGCGACGTGTCCGTGCCCGCGAGCACGGAGGCCGCGATGGAGCTGAGAAGGAACATCACCCCGAACGCCACCAGCGTGCCGGTGAGTATCGAGATCCACGAGGAGCCGTAGCCTGTCGCCGGCCGTCCGGCATTGCGAGAAGTCCTGGTCATGGTCTGGGGATCCTCCCATTCTGAAAGCGGGCCTGTGCCCTCCGGGGCCACTTCATGCCCGGAGCGGGCGGACCCAAACTACGACGCCGCGCTCAGGCCTGCACGAGCGAAGCGGCGTGAAGCCCCGCGGCCCCGGCCGCCGCGAAGAACAGAGGGTCCTGCGCGGGAGTGCGCCCCATGTGCGACGCCTCCAGCCCCTGCCCGGCCGCCTGCTCCAGAAGCGGACGGACCGGCGCTGTGTCCACCTCGACCACCTGGAACCGGTGAAGCATGGAACGCACCTCGGCTCCCGCCTCACCGGGCACCGGCACCTGGACACCCTCAGGGTCCACCAGACCCAGAGCGGTGACGGCGTGGTGGCTCAGCCCCCGGTGCCGCTCACGGGGATCGCCGGACGACATTCGAACAGCGACGACGGGCATGCCTCCAACCGCCTTTGAGGCCATGACGATCGTCGCCAGCTCCAGCGCGCTGGTGCCGAAGCGGGTGGACGTCCCCACCACTCCCGGGCCCATACCGGCGACCACCACGTCCGCACCAAGTACGCGCCTGGCGGCCAGCACCCCCGATGGAACGCCAACCGCCTCGAGGTCGCCGCCGAACGCATGTCCCGCTGTGACGACTCCGCACAGCCACTCGAGCTCCCGCATGCGCCGGACGACCTTTGACAGGGCCGCGGGCAAAGCGGCGCCGTCGGTCATTACGTAGGCGACCCGCGCAGTGGGAATCCGGTGCCTGATGGCGGCGACGACCGGCAACAGCTGTGAGTGAAGAGAGGCCGCGACAACCGGCGTCAGGTCGAGCGACCCGGGTGAGTCC
>DATLNZ010000054.1 GCA_035536535.1 Actinomycetota bacterium
CGTCGTCCCCGTCGTACATCGAGAGATCGCCCCCGTAGCGCCACGAAGCTATGGCTCTGGCACGCTCTTCGGTCATCGGCGCAAAAATCAACCTCGTCACACCAGCGCACCCGCCCGCAAGGCACGGTCAAAGGCCCGCGCACGTCGCGCACCGGCACCGCGGTCAGCCTGCCGGTGAAACCGATACTTCGCGGGCAGCCCGCAGGCGGGCCACCGATTCGGCCCGCCCGATGATGTAGATGGACTCGAAAAGGGGCAGCGACACGGTGGTGCCGCTGATCGCGATCCGGATCGGCTGGGGCCCTTTGCGCTTGTGGAGGCCGAGGTCGGCCACCAGCGACTGGATCGCCTCTTTGATCGCATGGACCGTCCAGGGCTCCAGCGACTCCAGCTTCGCCGCCGCGGCCTCCAGTGTCGCGTCCGCCCGCCCCTCGCTCATGAACTGGTCCCAGGCGTTGGGGTCGATCGAAGGCCGCGCGCTCAGGTAAGAGATCGCCTGCGGGACCTCCGACAGCCTCACGACCCTGGTCTGGATCAGGTCGTGCTCGATCGCGGCCGCCAGGGCCTCCTGGTTGGTGTCCGGATGCAGCTCCAGCACACGCGACCGGAGCTCGCCGGGTGACAGGGCCTTGATGTACTCCTGGTTCATCCAGTCCAGCTTTTGGCGGTCGAAGATCGCACCGTGGGGCTGGACGCGGTCCAGCGTGAACTCCCCCACGAGGCGCTCGCGCGACAGGATCTCGTCGAGGGTCGGCGACGACCACCCAAGCAGCGCCAGGCAGTTCACCAGCGCCTCGGACAGGGACCCCTCCTGCCGGTAATGCGCAATGCCGGTGGGGGCGCGGCGCTTGGACAGCTTGCGGCGGTCGGAGTCCAAGATCAGCGGGAGGTGGGCGTAGATCGGGGGCTCGGCCCCCAGCGCTTCGTAGATGAGCACGGTCTGATTGGCCGCGGACAGAAGGTCCTCGCCGCGGACGGCGTGCGTGATGCGCATCGCGATGTCGTCCGACGCGTTGGCCAGGACGAACGTGGGCGAGCCGTCCGAGCGCGCCAGGACGAAGTCCTGCATGTCCCCTGGCTCCACGCTCACCTGTCCGCGGATCAGGTCGGTGAACACCGACGGGTGGTCCGGGACTCTGAACCGGACCGCAAACGGATGTCCCTCGGCCTCCAGTCGCGCCCGCTCGGACTCGGGCAGGTCTCGGCAGTGGCGGTCGTAACCGCGTGGGGTCCCGCGCGCCTTTACCTCGTCCGGGGTGCACCAGCACCTGTAGGCGCTGCCCGCCTCCATCACCTTCGCCAGCGTGGCCAGGTGGAGGTCCCGGCGCTGGGACTGGAAGTAGGGTCCGGCGTCGCCGCCGGCCTCGGGTCCTTCGTCCCAGTCCAGGCCGAGCCACCGGAGGGCGTCCAGGATCGGCTTGATGAACTCGGGCTTGGCCGTGGCGGGGTCGGTGTCCTCTATGCGCAGGATGAACGTACCGCCGCTGTTACGCGCGAACAGCCAGTTGAACATCGCGGCGCGGGCGCTTCCTACGTGGAGCTCGCCCGAGGGGTTCGGCGCGAACCGGACCCGGACGCTCACCGGGCGGCGACCCGGTTGGACAGCGTCCCTATCCCGCCTATCTCGACTTCGCAGACGTCGCCCTCGACGATCGGTCCGATTCCCGAGGGCGTCCCGGTGACGATGACGTCGCCGGGCAGCAGCGTCATGACCGACGAGATGAACTCGACCAGGACCGCGGGCGGGAACACCAGCTGCGAGGTGTCCGAGTCCTGCCTCACCTCGCCGTTCACCCGACAGGTGATCGACAGCGAAGAAGGGTCGACGTCGGTGTCCACGTGGGGGCCGAGAGGACAGAACGTGTCAAAGCCCTTGGCGCGCGTGAACTGCACGTCGCGCGACTGCAGGTCCCTGGCCGTCACATCATTGGCGCAGGTGTAGCCGAGGATCACGTCGGCGGCGTCCTCGGCACGGACATCGCGGGCGGCCTTGCCCATGACGATCGCCAGCTCGGCCTCGTGATCAACCCGCTCGGACTGGCGCGGCAGCAGGATCGTCTCGCCGGGGCCGATGACGGACGTGGACGGCTTCATGAAGATCATCGGCTCGGACGGAAGCGGCTTGCCCGTCTCCTCGGCGTGGTCGGCGTAGTTCAGCCCCACCGCGACCACCTTGCTCGGCAGGACCGGCGACAGCACGCGAACTTCGTCCATGGAGAACCTCTCGTCGGTGAGCTCCCAGGGCAAAAAAGGCGTCGTGGTGATGGCGCGCACCTCATCGCCGTGCAGGACGCCGTAGCCGATGGTCGAGCCGATGGCGAAGCGGACGAACCTCAACAGTCCTCCTGGGGGCCGGGGGCCTTACTGGGAGACGTACTCGTTCCACTCGCGGTAGGTCTCGACCTCTCCGCGAACCGTGGAGTGGAAGATCTCCTGGATCTTGCGCGTAATCGGTCCGGGATCGCCTATGTCGCGGTCGTCCACCGACCGGATCGGCACGACCTCCGCGGCGGTCCCGCTGCAGAACGCTTCCTCGCACGTGTACAGGTCGCTGCGCAGGATGTTGCCCACCTCGACCTCGTAACCCAGGTCGCGGGCGATGCGGTTGATCGACGCCTGCGTTATCCCCTCCAGCGCACCGGCGCTGGTAGGCGGCGTGATGATGCGGCCGTTGCGGACGATAAAGATGTTCTCGCCGGTGCACTCGCTGACCAGCCCTTGGGGCGACAGCAGAATCGCCTCGTCGTAGCCCGCCTTCAGCGCCTCCACTTTGGCCATCTGCGAGTTGATGTACATGCCTGTTCCCTTGGCGGCGGGGGGCATGGTGTTCGGGTCGTGGCGGCGCCAAGAGCTGATCTTCATCCGGACGCCGTTTTTCACGCCTTCGGCCCCCAGGTAGCTGCCCCAGGGCCAGACGGCGATGGACACGTTGACGGGGGCCGGCAGGGGGTTGAGACCCATCTCGCCATATCCGAGGTACACGAGCGGCCGGATGTAGCACTCCTCCATCCCGTTCACCCGGACCGTCTCCTTGGTTGCCTCGATCAGGGTCTCGGCGGAGAAGGGGATGTCGATCATGAAGATCTTGGCGCTCGCGAACAGGCGCAGGATGTGGTCGGTCAGCCTGAACACGGCCGCGCCGCGGGAGGTCTTGTAGGCGCGAACGCCCTCGAACACGCCACACCCGTAGTGCAGTGTGTGGGTCAGGATGTGGATCTTGGCGTCGTCCCAGTCAACGAGCTGCCCGTCCATCCAGATCTTGTCGGTCTTCTGAATCGGCACTCATGCCCCCTGTGGCCCGGCCGCCTACCGCGGCACGCGACGAGTATCTCAGGTCGGGCCGGATCGAATCTGACGCCGCGGCTCATCTTGGGACGGCTGCGCCGGCCCGTGATAACCTACGGTTCCGTAACCGTAGCCACCGCCGCACGAGGAGGAGCCCGCATGGCCGCGATGGACCTCGCTTCCCGGCCCCCGGAGATCCAGGGGGTCATCACGCTCAGCGAGCGGGAGATCAAGTTCCAACGACGGGCTGTACTGGCCCTGACGATCCTGCCGTTCCTCGGCCTCGCCTTCGCCGTGATGACCCTGTGGGGGCGCGGCCTGTCCGGCACCGACCTCGGCATCGCGCTGTTCTTCTACTTCTTCTCCGGACTCGGAGTGACCGTCGGATTCCACCGGCTACTCACCCACCGCAGCTTCGACACGCCCACGCCCCTGCGTCTGACGTTCGCGATCGCGGGTTCCCTGGCCGTTCAGGGATCCGTCATCAGCTGGGTGGCCGCGCACCGGCGGCACCACGCGTACTCCGACCGCGAGGGCGACCCGCACTCCCCCCACCTGGAGGACGGCGAGGGCATCGGCGGAATCCTCAAGGGCCTGTGGCACGCGCACGTTGGCTGGCTTTTCGACAAGGAGCGGACGGACCTCGAGCGCTGGGCCCCCGACCTGATGAAGAACGCGGCGATGCGGCGCATCGACTCGAAGTTCCCGGCCCTCGTGGCGCTGTCGCTGACCCTTCCGGCCCTTTGCGGACTGGTCCTCACGCGCAGCCTCTGGGGCGCGTTGACGGCGTTTCTGTGGGGCAGCCTCGCTCGGGTTTTTGTCCTGCACCACGTGACGTGGAGCATCAACTCCATCTGCCACTTCTACGGCAGGCGCCCGTTCGACACCCCCGACCACAGCACCAACAACTGGGTGCTGGCGATCATTTCCTTCGGAGAGTCCTGGCACAACAACCACCACGCGTTTCCCACCGCGGCGGTCCACGGCATCAAGCGCTGGCAGGTAGACCTCAGCGGAATGATCATCGGCGGGCTGGAGCGCGTCGGCCTGGCACGCAACGTCAAGAGGGTCACCGAGAAGCAGCTGGAACGGAAGTCCCTGTAAGCCGGGGGCGCCCCGACGCGCGCAAGCCCGTGGATCCGAGCGTCCGCGTCCGGATGTCCGGACGGGAGCGGCGTGAGCAGCTGCTGGACGTCGGCCGCACCGTCTTCGCCGAAAAAGGATTCGAGGCGACCTCCATCGAGGAGATCGCCGCCCGGGCCAGCGTCTCCAAGCCGGTGGTCTACGAACACTTCGGCGGCAAGGAAGGCCTGTACGCGGTGGTGGTCGACCGCGAGATGCGGCGGCTGCTGGAGCGGATGACCAACGCGCTGCACGGGCGGCACCCGCGCGCCAAGCTCGAGCAGGCCGCCGGTGCGCTGCTGTCCTACATCGAATCCGAGCCCGACGGCTTCAGAATCCTGGTTCGCGACTCCCCCGCCGTCGGCGGGTCGGGAACCTACCCCAGCCTCATCGGCGACATCGCGTCACAGGTGGAATACATCCTCGTGGACGAGTTCGGCTCCCGCGGCCTCGATCGCAAGCTGGCGCCGCTGTACTCGCGCGCCCTGGTGGGCATGGTCGCCCTCGTCGGGGAGTGGTGGGTGGAGGCGGGAAAGCCGAAGCGCGACGTGGTGGCGGCTCACCTGGTGAACCTCGCCTGGAACGGACTGGCGCGCCTGGACCCAAAGCCCTCCCTGGCGGCAAAGCGCCGGACGACCCCGCCAGGGATGGGCTAGTCACGGCGGCCTTCGTCAGGGAACGACGTTGAGGTTCTCGAGGATCTTCCGCCCCAGCGCGTCGTCGCCTTTCATCACCACGCGGCCCTCTCGCAGGACGCGGTCGGCGTCGCGCCTTCCGCCCATCAGCACGTTGAGCGTCTCGAGGTCCATCTTCATCAGGACCGCCGGGTCCTCCCCGTTGGTCGTCTCGCGGCCGCGGCCCCCGTCGACGATCACGCCGACGCGTTGTCCCACCGGCCCCGCCACGTCCAGCACCACAGGGAACCCATCGGGGACTCCCGCCCGCTTCGCCACGACGAACGGCAGGGCGGCGCGCAGAGTTCCGAACACCAGCTCGGGGGCCGGTCCCTCCAGGTGGCCCGGGCGTCCGAGGGCTCGGCGGATGTCCTGCTCGTGCATCCATGAGTCCAGCACCCGGAAAGGCAGCATGTCCCGGGCGGTGCCGGGTCCGACGGGGGTGAAGGACTCGGCCTCCCACTCGGCGTCACCGAACGACCGCAGCTGCTCGACCCGCTGCCTCGTCAAGTCGCGGAACTCCTCCAGCACCTTCGTGCCCGGCCAGGAGCGGCGGTAGTCCACGCCGATCTCGTTGGAGGCGCCGAAGTCGCTTTTGGTGTGGGAGATATCGGCCGGCTTATGGTCGGGACGAGGCTTTCCCTGGAGCGTCAGCTCAATGTCGGTCAGGTGCGCAACGTTGTCCTGGACCGACCAGGCCGGAAGATCCGTGGGCGTCTTCCACTCCTGTTCGGTCAGCGAGGAGCACAGCTCGTGGATGGAGTCCCACACCTGCTCCAGCGCGTCCACTACAGCCTGGTCCTTCGACATCAAAACCCCCTTGTCCGAATCGCTGCGCCCATCCTCCCGCATCGCTAGACTGCCCGGTACAGGAGAAAGGAGGTGGTCCAGATTGCATAAACCGCAATCGATCCCTGAGGTGGCTGACTGCTGACCTCGTCAGGGGGCCGGACCTCTCCGGCCCGAATTTTCTGCCTGCAGGTCGGCAGAGTCCAATCAGACCACCGGCCCCGGAGGCCGCTCGGGCAGGTCGACCGAGCGAAGTAGGCCTCCGGGGTTTCACCTTTCCGGGACCAGTCCGGCGTCCAGGCCGGGTCCCGGCTCAGTCCTCCAGGACCACAAAGCGCCCGGACGGTATGCCGGCGGCCCGCATCATCTCGTCCAGCACCTCTGACGGCACCTCCGACCCCACCGCCAGCGCCATGATCGCCGGCTGTCCCTCCACGTCCGGCTCCGCGACGACCATGTTGCGGATGTTGATCTGACGTTCAGCCAGGGGGCCGGAGATCCTGTTCACAACCCCCGGTCGCTCCTCGTAGCGGAAGAACGCCATGTACCGGCTCAGCGGGATCTCCAGCGGCCTGCCGTCGATCTCGACCAGCCTCTGCTCGTTGCGGCGGCCGGTGAGGGTCCCCCCCACCGTCACGGGCTCGGCGGCACCGCGCGTGGTGACGCGGACGAGGTTCAGGTAGTCCTCGGTCGTCGCCGACTTGCGCTCGGACCAGGCGAGGTCGCGGTCCTGCGCCAGCAGCGGCGCGTTGACGTAGGTGACCGGCTCGTGGACCACGGGCTGCAGGAACCCTCGGAGCGCCGCCAGAGTGAGGACGCGGGTGTCCTCCGAAGCGATCTGCCCGTGGTAGGACACCTCGACCTCCCCGACCGAAGGACCGGCCAGCGCGCACGCGAGGCGGCCGAGCCGTCCGGCCAGCGAGACGAACGGCCGGACCGACTCGGGCAGGTCCGACCCGGCCTGGAGGTTGACCGCGTGCGGCACAAAGTCCCCGCGCAGGGCCAGAAGGACCTGCTCGGCGATCGCCGTCCCCGCCTTGTCCTGGGCCTCCACGGTGGAGGCCCCCAGGTGCGGCGTCACGACGACCTCGGGCATGTCGAACAGAGGCGACCCGCCCGGCGGCTCGGTCTCGAAGACGTCCAATGCGGCGCCGGCGACCTTCCCGGCCTTGATGGCTCTCACTAGGGCGTCCTCGTCGATGACGCCGCCGCGGGCGGTGTTGATGATCCGGACGCCGTCCTTGCAGCGGGCCAGCTCGTCGTCGCCGATGAGGCGCTTGGTCTCGGCGGTCTTCGGAACGTGGATGGAGATCACATCCGCCAAGGCCAGCACGTCGTCCAGGGAGCCCAGCTGTATTCCCAGCCGAGCCGCGCGCTGCTCTGAGGCATACGGGTCGCAGGCGACGATCCTCATCCCGAACGCGAGGCACCTCTGGGCGACCAGCGTCCCGACCCGGCCCAGGCCGATGACCCCCAGGACCTTGTCGTGCAGCTCCATGCCCAGGAATCGCTCGCGCTCCCAGCGTCCTGCCGTGAGCGAGGCGTGGGCCTCCGGTATCCGGCGGGCCATCGACAGCAGCAGCGCCAGGGTCTGCTCCGCGGCCGAGATGATGTTGGACTGGGGAGCGTTGACGACAAGAATCCCCTTGCGCGTGGCGGCCTCCACGTCGACGTTGTCGAGTCCGATGCCCGCCCGGCCGATGACCTTCAACCGGGACGCCGCCTCGACCACCCGCGCGTCCACCTGTGTGGCGGACCGGATGATCAGCCCCTCGTAGGAGCCGATCTCGCCGGGCAGCGCCTGGGGGCCGAGGTCCGTTCGGACGTCAACCTCGACACCCCCGCGCCTGAGCCACTCGACCCCCAACTCCGCAATGGACTCCGTGACCAGCACCCGGCCCAGGAACATTCAGACCTCCGCATCGAAACGTCCGGCCCCCGGACGCGCGGCTCGATGGTAGGACACCCGCGGCCCCGACCCGCGGGTCAGGCCGGGTCGATCCTGAAGATGTCGCCTCCGAGCGACATCGCATACAGCTCGCCGGACTGGTCCTGTCCGAACGAGCTCAGCTGGTCCACCTTCGGACCCAGGAACCTGTGTCCTTCCGCGCGGCCCCTGCGCTGGGCGAATGCCCGGATCGTCCCCTGGCAGAAGTCGGCGAACAAATAGGCGCCCTGGAGCGCCGGAATCCTGGAGCCGCGGTAGACGTAGCCGCCCGTCACGGCGCACCCCTCCTTCAGCGAGTACTCGTAGACGGGCGGGACGTGGCCCGGCGGCGGGTCTCCTTCAAAGCGGTGGGTGCCCTCGAGCCGGTCCCACCCGTAGTTCTCGCCGCCCTTGGACGCGGCGGACCGGAAGTTGACCTCCTCCCACGCGTTCTGCCCGACATCGGCGATGTACAGGTCGCCGGTGGACCTGTCGAAGGAGTACCGCCACGGGTTTCGCAGCCCGTAGGCCCAGATCTCGCCTCTGGCTCCGGACTTTCCGACGAACGGGTTGTCCGAGGGGATCCCGTAGTCGCGGCCGCCGGACGGGCGCGGGTTGATCCGCAGCATCTTGCCGAGCAGGGTGTCCAGCGACTGTGCGTTTCCGGCCGGGTCCCCGGAGCTTCCGCCGTCGCCGAGGCCGATCCACAGCTTGCCGTCGGGGCCGAAAGCCAGATGGCCGCCGTTGTGGTTGGCGAACGGCTGGTCAATGGCCAGGACGTCACGGGCCGATCCCGGGTCGGCGCGGCCCCCGGCCATCGCGTACTCGCGTATCCGGGTGTCACCGTCGCGGTTGGTGAAGTTGACATACAGGTACCGCCGGTCCGGCGAGATGGCCAGCCCAAGCAGTCCCTGCTCGAAGCCTGTGGAGACCTCTGAGGAGATGTCCAGCACCGGGGCCGGGTCGAGGTTGCCCGCGCGCAGAGCCCGGACTGTGCCGCCCTTTTCGGCCACGTACAGCGAGTCCTCACCGGCGGGAGCCTCCATGGCAACCGGCGACGACAGTCCTGCGATACGGGTGAGCTTGATGCTCGCCGCGGCAAGTCCCGGCGCCGCGGGGGGCTTCGCCGTGGCCGTCCTGCGAGCGGAAGCGGCGGCCGTGGGAGCCGCGGCGGTCGGATCCTGCGTCACCGATGGATCCGGCGTGGGAGCCGGGGAGGCGCTCATCCTGGCCCGGGAGGGACGCCGGGGGCGACTGTCCGGCCCGCAGGCGGCCACCAGGAGCAACGTCGCGAGCATGAGCGCGCCGGCGCGCGCGGCGGTTTGAAAGGGCATGGAATGACAACGCCTGACGCTGGTCATCCGGTTCCGATCTCCGTGCCGTCGGCCCGGGATGCTCCCCGTGCCCGAGGACGATGAGCGATGATCGTGGCATGACCGACGACCAGCAGGTGGCGCAGACGGAGGACCTGGACATTCCCCCGCCGCCGAAGACGCGCCTGACCGACGGTCAGGCTTTCGCGCTGCTCGGGGCGTATTTCGTGTTCAGGACCATCACCCAGCGCATCGGGCTGGGCTCCCTGCCCGCGCTTCTCAAGCGCAACCTGGGCTGGACCCTGCCGCTGCTGAACAACTCGATGGTGGTGCTCATCGCGGTGGGAACCGACATCCGCAACGACGTCCAGATGATTGTTCTCACGGCCGGGGCTTCGGTGCTGCTGTCCACCGTGGCGGGACTGATCCTGTACTGGGCCGGCTACAGGTTCGGCCCCCAGCTCGCCGTGAAGGCCGAGAAGGAGGGCTCCACCTGGGCGTCCATCTGGAACCCCAAGAAGGTCGAGCGGGCTCACCGGTGGCTGGAGAAGTACGGCTTTTTGACCGTCGTGGTCGGGCGGCTGGTGGAGTGGCTGACGCTTCCGGTGGTGCTCGTGGCGGGCAGCTCCCGCATGAGCTTCAAAAAGTTTTTGGCCGCACACACTCTTGGGGCGGTCGGCTTCGCGCTGGGGTGCCTGTACATCGGAGGCCGTGCGGGCGACAGGTGGCCCTGGCTGCCCGACAAGATCAAGGGCCTGGCCGCCTGGAGCCTGAAGCTGACGCTGATCCTGGTCGTCCTTCTCGTCGTGGCCTCGCTGTTCAAGGGGAAACCCGACACGGAAGAAGACGCTGAGGCGGACAGGTCCGGCGCGAAGCGGGGGGAACGCTCCGGCTCGTGATGCAGCGGTCGGGTCAGGCCGCGCGGTCGCTCTTTCTGCGCCGCCCTTGCACCCGGTGATGGACCGTCATCCCACAGCGCGCCAGGGCGTCGGCGAAGCTGCGGCGAACCCGGGTGACCGTCAGGTAGGCGGCGTTCATCGACACGCCGAGCCGCCGCGCGATGTCGGCGGCGTCCTGGCGCTGCGCGAACTCCAGGAGGACCTCCCGGTACTTCGGCGGCATCTTGTCCATCGCGCACCGGACCGCCGCCGCGTCGTCGCCTCGAACCACGTGCTCCTCCGGCGAGGGGGCCGAGATCGTGGCGTTTGAGTCGACCTCCAGCGACGAACCGACCGCCACCTCCCGGCCGTTGCGGAAACGGTCGATCGCCAGCCGCCGCATCACGAGCATCAGCCACGGGACCTCCGTCGCGGGGATGCCCTTGGCGTGGGCCCGAGCCAGCGTCTCCTGGACGAGGTCCTCGCGGTCCCTGCCTGTCAGCTTGGAGGCCTTTGCGCTCAGCACCCGGATTGCGATCCTGAGAGCGGCGTCGTGATCGGTGGGCGCGTCCGGTCCCCCGGGGGCCGCTGGAGGCCGGTCGCCTTCGGGTCCGGGGCCATGGGGGCGTCCGGGGCCGGAGTCGCGTCTGGGCTTCATGTCCGGCTTGTACCCCCTTGAGGGATGCGGGAAACGCCGGTCAGGGGGCCGAGGGGTTGTCGCTCTCGCCGCCCGACTGCGCCTCCGGCGCCGCGACGGCGCGCGGCGCACCTTCGTCCTGCATCACCGAACCCGCCGCGACCAGGCCTCCGCCGAGGACGGCCAGCACCAGCCCCACTGCCGGTGAGGCCGGCTCCTCCTGCAGGCTGCGCGACTGAAAGGCCACCAGAGCAGCGAGGACGATGACCAGGCCGGCCAGGCCGGCCGTCGCCGGACCCGGTCCCCCGCGGTGCGCGATGATCGGCCACGCGGCGAGCAGCCCGGCCGCCAGGATCACCGCCCCGACCGACGGCGGCAGGCCGAGGACGGCCGTCGCACCTGTCACGGCCCAGAACGCGGACAGGTCCCAGGCCCAGGGCAACGACGTGGAGGTCGTCCAGGGCAGGACGCAGCCGGCGAGTATCAGGACGACCCCCGCCGAGTAGACCGCCAGCCACCGCGCGATCCGGCGGGTCCGCACGTCGCCGTCCGGCTCCGGGGGAGCCCAGCTGTGGCTCACGAGGAGGCCAGCCGCTCCGCCAGCAGGTTGCCCACAACCTCCGGGTTGGCCCGGCCCTGCGTCCGCTTCATGACCTGTCCCTTGAGTGCGTTGATGGCGCCGGTCTTTCCGTTACGGATCTGCTCGACGATGTCGGGGTTGGAGGAAATCACCTCTTCCACGACCGCGGCCAGCTCAGACGACTCGGAGATCTGCGCCAAGCCCTGCTCGGCGACGACGTCGTGCGGCGAGGTCCCGGTCTCCACCACCCGGCGCAGGACCTTGCCCTTTGCTATCGAGATCGAGACCTGTCCGGAATCCACCAGCTGCTGCAGCTCGACCACCTGCTGGGGAGAGACACCGGCCTCGTGCGGCTCGGCCCCCTTGTCGTTGGCTATGGCAGACAGCTCTCCCAGGTACCAGCGGGCCATGGACTTCGGGTCCCCGCCGTACGCGGCGGCCGCGGCCTCGTAGGCGTCGGCCAGTCCCTTGCTGGAGGTGATCGTCCTGGCATCGATGTCCGACAGGCCGTGCGCCTCGGACAGCCGGCGGCGCCGCTGTGCCGGCAGTTCCGGAAGCCCGTCCCGAACGCGGTCCACCCAGGCCCCGTCGGGAGCCAGGGGGACGAGGTCCGGCTCTGGGAAGTAGCGGTAGTCGAACGCGTACTCCTTGGACCGCAGGGTGGACGTCGTCCCGGTCGCTTCGTCGAAGTGCCTTGTCTCCTGCGCCACTGACTGTCCCGACGAAACGAGCTCCACCTGACGGCGGATCTCGTGGTCCAGCGCCCTCTGGACCGAGCGGATCGAGTTCATGTTCTTGACCTCGGCCTTTGTCCCGAGCCTGTCGGATCCCGACGGACGCACGGACACGTTCGCGTCGCATCGCAGCGACCCCTGCTCCATC
>DATLNZ010000055.1 GCA_035536535.1 Actinomycetota bacterium
GACGACCCGCTTCTGAGCCACGTTCTGCCCGACCCCCAAGACCGCACTGCGCGGCTGCCCGAGTACTTCGAGATCTTCGTCCGGCTCGGCCTGCGTTGGGGTGAGGCGTATGAGCTCGGCGAGACCCCGGACGGCGCGGCCGTCTGGCAGCCGCCGGGAGCCGACGTGACGCCCGAGGTCGCCGTGGAGGCGGGACTGACCAGGCTCGGAGAGGTGGTGGGGGCCGACGCGGTGCTCAGGCTAGGCCACGCACTGGACTTCCTCGAGTCGCTGCGCACCGGGCTTCCCCCGGAGCACTGGTACCTGATGGTCGTCGGGGTGACTCCGTCCAGCCAGGGACGGGGGCTCGGCTCCCAGCTGCTGCAGCCGGTGCTGGACCGGGTGGACGCGGCAGGGTTGCCCTGCTACCTGGACACAGGGGAGCCGAGGAACCTGCCCTTCTACGAAAGGCTGGGGTTCGTCGTCCACGTGGAGGCCGAGCACCCGGACAGCGGGATCACGTTCCGGGTCCTGCGCCGCGACCCCCGGTGAGCTCGGCTTGGACTACTGCGGCACCAGAGTCGCGGCCCCCGTACGAACCTCGGGCCGCACCAGGTAGACCCCGATAAGAAGGCCGAGCAGACCGACCCAGCTCAGGACCAATCCCAATACGACCGCCATTGGGATGCTCTGCCGGCGGTGGAGTGCGACCAGGACGCCGATCAGCGCCGGCAGTCCGGACCACAGCAGTGCGAATCCCATGGCTCCGCCTGTTACTCCGCTGAAGGTCCCCTCTGCGGGCCCCGGGTACTGAGCGACCCACGTTCCGTCTGCCTGCCGCGCGCAGTTGACCGGCCGTGTCGATCTGCACTCCCGCCCCGTCTCGAAGTGGTGGTCGTCATGGCCGGCCAGTGCAACACCGCTGCCGACCACCATCAACAGAAGCGAACCAACTATTCCGGCGCGCAATCCATTCATGGCTTCTCCCCACTCCCGGCGACCTGTTCGTCTGAGGTCAAGTCTCCCAGGACGGCGCGGGCGGCGTTTCGGCCCGGCGCCCCCGTCACGCCTCCGCCCGGGTGTGCCCCGGAGCCGCACAGGTACAGACCGGGCACCGGCGTGCGGTAGCCGAAGCGTCCGGCGAAGCAGTTCTCCGGAAGGATCTCGCCGTGGAAGATGTTGCCGCCGGTGAGCCCGAAGCGCTCTTCGAGGTCGGGGGGGCCCAGGACGTCACAGGCGATGACGCTGCCCGCGACGTTCGGCGCATAGGACGAAAGGGTCGCGATGACGGCGTCCCCGGCCTCCTTGCGCTGGCGCGGCCAGTCCGAGATCTCGGCAGGCGCGTACTGCGAGAAGGCCGACAGGACGTGCGTGCCTTCAGGGGCGAGCGTGGGATCCACCGATGTCTGGACGAACACCTCCATCCAGGGACGCTCCGAACAGCGGCCCCCCCGCGAGGACTCGAACGCGGCCTGCAGGTAGTCCAGGGACGGGGCGATCTCGATCGTCCCCTGGTGCTGCGGGCCCGTTCCGTGCCGGGCGGTGAAGTCCGGGGGCTCGGACAGGGCAATGTTCACCTTCACCACCGACCCCGGCGTCGGCCAGGCCTGCACCCGCTCCTCGAAGTAGGTGGCAAGGACCCCCTCCGGCACGAGCCGCAGGAACGTCGTCTTCGGGTCGGCCCCCGACAGCACGACGGAGGCGGGTATCTGGGTGCCGTCGTCCAGCTCGATTCCCGTTGCGCGTCCGTCGTCGATAAGGACGCTGTTGACCGCCGTCCCGCAGACGAACCGGACACCATGCGACTCGCACGACCGCCGCACGGCCTCAGCCAGGGCCCCCATGCCTCCACGGACCGACGCCCAGGACCCGTCCATGCCGACCAGCTCTCCTCCCATGGCGTGGAAGGCCATGACCCACGCCGTGCCGGGGTGGTGGGGGCCGGCATTCGTCCCGATCAGTCCCTGCGTCGCGAACGCTCCTCGCACTTCTTCTGAGCCGAAGAACTCGCAGACGGTGTCCGCGACGCTGCCGGTTACCGCCAGCCGCCAGACGTCCTCTCGCCCTTGCGCCCCAAGCCACCGCTGAAGCTCGTCCAGCGAAGGAGGTTCCTCGGACTCGAACACGGGACGCAGGATCCGCACCGCCTCGTCCCAGAACCGGCTCCAGGACGTGTAGCCGTCCGCGTCGGGGGCCCAGATGCGCGCCAGCTCCTCGCGGGTTCGGGCGGCGTCGCGCCAGACGAAAAAGTGGCGGCCGTCCGGCAGGGGGACGAACATCTGCGGGTCCTTGGGCCGGATCACCAGGCCGTGGCGTTCCAGTTCGAGGTCGCGGTGGATGTCCGGACGTAGCAGGCCGAAGGCGTAGCTGGCGGCGGACGTCCGGATGCCCGGTGCCAGCTCCTCGGTGACGGTGGCGCCGCCGATCACGTCCCGGCGTTCGACAACCGTGACCCGCACTCCCGCGCGGGCGAGGTAGGCGGCGGCGATCAGTCCGTTGTGACCGGCTCCCACGACCACGGCGTCCGGCGGCTGTCTCGTCACGAAGCCCTTAGGATGCCTGACGCGCATCCGCCCTCGTCCCCGAGCAGGCCCGGAGGTGATCCGTCGTGGCACGAGCCGAGGCGTCGGTCCAGGAGCGCCTGCTCACGCCGCTGTTCCTGCGGATCATCTTTTGCACGTTCGCGTACTTCACGGCCCTGGGGATCGTCATTCCTGTGCTGCCCCTGTACGTGAAGGGCCCTCTGAGCGGAGGCAACTTCTCCGTGGGAGTCACCCTCGCGATGTTCAGTCTGTCGGCGGTGCTTCTGCGTCCGATCGCCGGCAGGATCGGCGATCAGCACGGACGCAGGCTGATCATCGTCGGAGGGTGCGCCGCCGTCGCCGCGTCGTTCGCCGGCTACGTGGCGGCCGATTCGCTCCCGTTGCTCTACGCGGCCAGGGTCGTCACCGGACTGGGGGAGGCCTTCTTCTTCGTCGGGGCGGCGGCGGCCGTCCAGGACCTGGCCCCCGACCACCGTCGCGGAGAGGCGATGAGTTACTTCTCGCTCGGTCTCTACGGAGGCCTCGCCGTTGGGCCTCCCCTCGGGGAGGCGCTCCTGCGGGACACGCACTTCAGCGAGGTGTGGCTCGCCGCGGCGGCCGCCCCGGCGATGGGAGCCGTAGCCGCACTCTGGGTCCCGGACACCCGTCCGGCGGTTCGAGGGGGGCCGGGCAAGCTCATCAACAGAGCGGGGCTTCTGCCCGGCGCCGTCCTTCTCGCCAGCGTCTGGGGACTCGCCAGCTTCACGGCCTTTTTGCCCCTCTACTCCAGGGAGATAGGACTGAAGGGGTCGGGGACCATCTTCCTGGCCTACTCGCTGGTGGTTCTCCTTCTCAGGAGCGCGGGGGCCCGCATCCCCGACCGGCTCGGCTTCACCAAGTCGATCGTCCTGTCCATGATCGCGTCGGGGTCGGGACTTCTGACGATGGGACTGTGGGCGGCCCCCGCAGGGCTGTATCTGGGTGCGGTGCTGTTCGCGCTCGGACAGGGGCTTGCGTTCCCGGCCCTCATGGCGATGGCTATCGCCTCGGCCCCCGAGTCGGAGCGGGGATCGGTGGTCGGAACGGTGGGGATGTTCTTCGACGTCGCCATCGGCGTGGGGGCGCTGACCGCGGGAGCGATCGCGTCCAGGCTCGGCTACAGCGGCGCACTGATCGCGGCTGCCGCGGGAGCGGGGGCCGGCCTCGCGCTGATGGCCGGACGGTCGATGCGGGGGCCGGGCGGTGAGCCACCGGTTGCATCCCGCGACTCCTGATGCTGCGTGCCCCGCTCCCATCGCGGCGGCGGACGGTTGGACAGGTGGGGAGTCCCCGCGCCTATGCTCGGTGCCGAATCCAGGGACGAAAGGATGGGACATGCCGCTTTTCATGGATGTGCACAATCTTCCTGAGGGAGTCGGGCCCAAGGAGGTCGCCGGGGCCCACGAGGCCGACCTGGCGGTGCAGGACAAGCACGGCGTGAAGTACATCAACTACTGGGTGGACGAAAAGCAGGGCAAGGGGTTCTGCCTGGTCGACGCTCCCAACGCCGAGGCCGCGAACGCCTGCCACCGGGAAGCGCACGGACTGGTGGCCGACGAGATCTATGAGGTGACGCAGGGCTGATCGCCCTCGGGCGCTAGAACCTGTTCATCGAGTCCGGCATGCACAGTTCCGCATACTCGGACTTCAGCATGAACGTCTCGCCGTCGTGTCGTGTCCACGTGGAGCCCGTGCGCAGCCAGTCGTAGCCCTCGGCGAGGCTCTGCACGTTGATGTTCGAGATGCACTGCCGGTGCGTGCCGAACACGCTGGACATGACATCCGTGGGGTGCTGGTCGAACACACCGTGAGTCCGGCTGCGGTGCGGCGCGTTCAAGCTCGTGCCCGTGTGCCCGACAGCCAGGCAGTGGCCGAACTCGTGGATGATCAGGTTCCTGAGCCTGACTACGTGGTCTTCCTTGGGGGCGTTGCCCGCACCCGTGTTCCAGACAGTGCAGACGGACATCGAGTTGGAGAAGGCCGGGTAGGTGGGCCACCCGACACCGAGATGGAAGATGTTAGGAACCGGGTCGCCGGCCATGGCCGTGTTGACGACGATGTTGGCGTTGGCCAGGTCGTCCGGCGTGGCGTCAACGCCTAGGACGCGCGTGGTGTAGCTGAGTCCCGCCAGGTGCGGCCACCGCGACTCCAGCTGGTCAACGGCCCACTGCCAGTAGGAAGTGGCTTCGAGTGCGGCCCGCACCCCCGGGTGGTCGGCAATGGGGCTAAGCCCGGTGGCCCATGAAGGGTCGCTCACCATCGCGGCTCGGCTGACGTAGCCCGGAGGCACGATCACCACCCGCATGTTCGTCGGGCGTGTATGGGTCGTGTTGATGAGGCTGAGCCAGTGGGTCTCCCGCGTGGGTGCCTCCTGCGCTCCGGCCTTGCCGCCGATCTGAGGGAACGAAAGGACCAGGGCCAGGGTCAGGATCCGGACCATCGCGCGCATCGCTGGGGCTCTCCTTGTCGGGGATGACAACAACTTCGACCTCCGCAAGCCAATTCCCTCCTACTGCTTGTCCTTGCGTGACTGCCGTCTGCGCTCGTTGGGGTCCAGGATCCGCTTGCGCAGCCGGATCGACTTCGGCGTCAGCTCGACCAGTTCGTCTCCTGCCACGAACTCCAGAGCCTGCTCCAGTGACATAACCAGGGGGGGAACGAGCTTGATCCCCTCGTCGGACGAAGCCGCGCGGATGTTGGTCTTCTGCTTTTCCTTGCAGATGTTGACGTCCAGGTCGTCGGCTCGGGAGTTCTCGCCCACGATCATCCCCTCATAGACCTCGACCCCCGGGCCCACGAACATCTCCCCGCGATCCTGAAGCTGGTCCAGCGCGTAGGACGTGGTCGCTCCGGAGCGGTCGGCGACCAGCACCCCGGTCATGCGGTGGCGGATCTGTCCGGCCCAGGACTCGTAGCCGGCGAACACGTGGTGGAGGATCGCGGTGCCCTTGGTGTCGGTCAGCAGCTGGCTGCGGAACCCCAGCAGCCCCCGTGCCGGCACCTTGAACTCCAGGCGCGCCCAGCCGGTCTGGTGGTTGGTGAGCGTCTTCATCCGTCCCTTGCGGATGTTGAGCTGCTCGGTGACGACTCCTACGAAGTCCTCCGGGACGTCGATCGTCACGGTCTCGTAGGGCTCGTGCAGCTGCCCGTCCACTTCCTTGGTGATGACCTCCGGCTTGGACACCTGAAGCTCGTATCCCTCGCGGCGCATCTGCTCGATCAGCACCGCCAGCTGCAGTTCGCCGCGACCCTGGACCTCCAGCGCGTCCGCCGACGGGGTGTCGAACAGCTGGATGGAGACGTTGCCGAGCGCCTCGCGCTCCAGGCGCCCCCGGACGTGTCGCGCGGTCAGGAACTTGCCCTCCCGGCCGGCCAGCGGCGAGGTGTTGACGCCGAACTGCATGGTGAGGCTCGGCTGGTCGATGCGAAGCGGCGGCAGCGGGCGCGGATCCGCCGGGTCGGCGATCGTGTCGCCGACGAGGATGTCCCCCAGACCGGCCACGGCGACGATGTCCCCCGCGTCGGCCTCCTCGCAGAGCTCCCAGCCCAGTCCGCGGGCGTCCATCAGCTTTGTCACGCGGGCCGGCGGGCCGACCGGCTCGCCCTCGCGCAGGACCACGACGTTTGACCCGGCCTTGATCGTCCCGTTGCGGATGCGGCCGATGGCCAGGCGTCCGACATAGGGGTCGGCCCCCAGGTTGTTGACGAGGACCTGCAGCGGGTGCCCTTCGGTGTACATGGGCGCCGGCGTCACCCGGAGCAGCGCGTCGAACAGGGGGCCGAGCCCGTCCTGCAGGTCGTCTGGAGTCGTCCCGGCGCGGCCCTCGCGCGAAATGGCGTACAGGACGGGGAACTCGATCTGCGACTCGTCGGCGTCCAGGTCCATGAACAGCTCGTAGACCTCGTCGAGGACCTCCTTCGGCCGCGCGTCCGGACGGTCCACCTTGTTCAGGCACAGGACGATCGGCAGCCGGCGCTCCAGCGCCTTGTGGAGTACGTAGCGCGTCTGGGGCAGTGGGCCCTCGGAGGCGTCCACGAGCAGCAGGGCGCCGTCCACGACGTGAAGGGCGCGCTCGACCTCTCCCCCGAAGTCGGCGTGGCCCGGCGTGTCGACGATGTTGATCTTCACGTCGCCGACGGTCACCGATGCGACCTTGGCCAGGATCGTGATGCCCTTCTCCTTTTCCAGGTCACCGGAGTCCATGACCCGGTCCACCAGTTCCTGGTGGGCGCGGAATGTCCCGGTCTGGCGCAGCATCGCGTCTACCAGCGTCGTCTTGCCGTGGTCGACGTGGGCGATGATCGCGATGTTGCGCAGGCTGGTGCGAACGGAGTCCATGTGCTCAGAGTGTGACACGGGACCGGGGGGCTCCCTGTCACACTGTGGCGATGGCCAAAGACGACAAGGCGCCGCGGCAGTCCGCCCTGGGGCGCGCGACCGATCGCGGCATGCACATCGTCGAAGACGTCATCTACACGCTGATAGGTGTCCTGCTGGCGGTGGGGGCCACCGTTCTGCTCGTCCAAGCCGCGACCGAACTGGTTGCCGGGACGATGGAAGATCCCGAGAAAGCCGTCCGGGTGGCGCTGGAGACGCTGCTGCTGACGTTCATCCTCGTGGAGTTGCTGAGTGCCGTTCGCACGACACTCATAGAGAGAAAGCTCGTGGCGGAGCCGTTCCTGCTCGTGGGGATGATCGCGACTATCAAGGCGATCGTCGTCCTGACCCTCGAAGCCAAGGACCATCTCGGCAAAGACCAGAATGCGTTCCAGGACAGTGTGCTGGGCATCGGGATCATGGGCCTGCTCTTGGTGGCGCTGGCGGTGGCTACCCTGCTCGTCCGGCGAAAGGAGCGGGAGCCGGCTGAGTAACGGC
>DATLNZ010000056.1 GCA_035536535.1 Actinomycetota bacterium
GTGCTCCAGCATCACCTCCGCCTGGGACGCCAGGGGCCTGAGCGACTCCACGACCCGCGCGCCCACCGCCGCAAGGTCCGCCTCCTCCACCTCGACCGGGAACTCACCGGACTGCAGGCGGGCCAGGTCCATCAGGTCACCCACCAGGCGCTCCAGCCGGCGCGACTCGTCCAGGACGACCCGGCCGGCGGCGGCGGGGTCGGGAGCCGCTGCGTCCGCAAGGGCTTCTGCGTAGCCACGTATGGACGTCAGAGGCGTCCGCAACTCGTGGGACACCGACAGCAGGAACGTCCTCTCCCTTTCGCGGGCGGCGGCCAAACCAGTGGACATGCCCGCAAAGGCGGCGCGCAGGTCCGCGACCTCCGACGGCTCGCCGTCCTGAGCAGCGAGGGCCTCCGGAGCCGGCGGCGACCCCCGGGCCAGACCTACAGCGGCCCCGGCGAGCTGGGATAGCGGCTGCGAGATGCGGCGGGACAGCAGGTAGGCGACTGCCGCACTGGCCGCGAGCGCAATTAGCGACGCGACCAGGACCCGCCTCGCAACGTGGGAACCGAGGCCGCGTGACCCCTCCGCAAGACGCACCACGTACAGCGTCCCGGCGCTCTGCCTCACGGCGACCCGGCGAGCTACGTACAGGACCTCCTGGCCGTCGACCTCACCCCGGCCCTCGGGCTGGTCGAGACCGGCGTACGGATGGTCCACTCCGTCCGGGACGAACTCGGCCCCCAGCGAGACGAAGACGCCCTCCGGACCGCGGGGGCCGGCCCGCAGGACTCCCGGCCGATGCGCCATCCGGTCCGCCTGGAGCCGGAGCTCCGCCAAAGTCGCCTGGTCCCCCGTCGCGCGCACGAGCCCCAGCGTCAGCCCGGCAGTCAGCACGACGGCGCCGACGGCAACCCCGCCGATGGCGGACGCCAGCACCCGCCTGAGGGACGGACTCACGACGGCATCTCGGCCTTGTACCCGACCCCCCGCACCGTCCGGACCGGACAGCGGGAACCGAGCTTGCGGCGCAGCTGCGCGACGTGGACGTCCACCGTCCTGGAGTCGACGTCGTCCGGATAGCCCCACACGGCCTCCAGCAGCTGTGACCTCGTCCAGACGCGTCCGGGGTGTCCGAGCAGGTGCGCCAGAAGATCGAACTCCTTGCGCGTGAGGTCCACGGGGGCCGAGTCAAGCGTCACATCGCGCGAGTCCGGGTCCAGCCGCAGACCTCCCGCGTCGACCGCGCCGGAATGCGCCGCCGGCTCCCCCCTTCGCAGAACGCCGCGCACGCGCGCCACCAGCTCGCGGGGGCTGAAGGGCTTGGTGACGTAGTCGTCGGCGCCGAGCTCAAGGCCCAGGACGCGGTCCGCCTCCGCGTCGCGCGCGGTGACCATGATCACGGGCAGCGCGGAGCGTCTGCGGATCTCGCGGAACAGGTCGATGCCGTCTCCGTCCGGCAGGGACAGGTCGAGCAGCACCAGGGCGAGCGACGGGTCGTCCAGCTGGGATCTCGCGCGCTTGGCGTCCGGGGCGACGCGCGCCCGGTAACCCGCCTGGTCCAGGTACATCTCGAGGAGCCGCGCGATCGGCTCCTCGTCTTCGACTACCAGGATCGTCCGGCGCATCGGGTTTCCAAGCCTAGCGTCGCCGGAGGCTGACAAAGGGACGGCGGGCCCGTGGGCCCGCCGTCCCTTTCAGTCCTAGACGGGCATCTCCTCCTCAAAGGCGACAGCGTCCTCCGGGGGCCCGGGGATCACGAAGGTCCCGGGATGGACCTGGCCCTCGGCTCCCGGCGCGGCTCCCTTTCGTTCTCCCGGAGCTCGCCGCTCGGCCTTCTGCGGCCGGGGACACGAGGCCCGGTCCTGCCGGCACTTCTCGCGCTGCGCCTCCATCTGCGCGTACCTCTCGGCGGAGATCGCCCGCACCCCGCGAGTCACGAAGGCGGCGTCGCCTTCCTTGGCCTGCTGGGCGAAGACGTGGTCGCCGGACTTGAGGTCCGACAGCGCGGCCTTGTTTCCGTCGCGATTGATCTTCGTCTCGTCGGACAGGGGCACGCGGACGACCGTGTTGTCCTCCTCGCGAATGACGAGGGTCTGTCCCTCGACGGCGGTCAGGATCCCGCGGTCGATGCGGACCGTCCGGACCGGCCCCCCGTCACGTCCCGGGAGGACGAACTCGCCCCGCATGGCGCCGTGGAATCCCTTGGCCGCGAAGTGTCCGTGCTTTCTGCCTTCAACACGGTGCTTTTTCGCCGGTTGCGGCGCAGGAGACTCCTGCGCCGTCACCGACAAGGTGGAGCCGAGGATGACGCCCCCGGTCACCAACCCCAGCAGCTGAAGCTTTGACACTTGCATACCTGCCTCCTGTAACTCGGGTCTTCCGTCGTTCATAGAGTCGACGACCACTGAGAAGAGAACATCAAGCGAACGTAAGGTCTCTGTAAGGCGCTCCGCGCTAGCGCTGCAGGGCCTCCGCAGCGCGGATCGCGTTCACCACCGCCGACGCCTTGTTCAGGCACTCCAGGTACTCGTCGTCGGGGTCGGAATCGGCGACTATCCCGCCGCCGGCCTGGACCCACGCCGTGTCCCTGGCGATCACCGCGGTCCTCAGGGCGATCGCGGTGTCGAGGTTTCCGGAGAAGTCGAAGTAGCCCACCACTCCCGCATAGACCCCGCGACGGTGCTCCTCGAGGTCGTCGATGATCTGCATTGCGCGCACCTTGGGGGCCCCGGTCACGGTGCCGGCAGGGAAGGTCGCCTTCAGCACGTCGAAAGCCGTGACGCCGTCGCGCAGCTGGCCCGTCACCTCCGACACCAGGTGCATCAGGTGCGAGTAGCGCTGGACGTCCAGCATCCGCGGCACCTCCACCGACCCGTACTCGCACACCCGCCCTAAGTCGTTGCGAGCCAGGTCCACGAGCATCACGTGCTCGGCCCGCTCCTTGTCGTCGGACAGAAGTTCCTGCTCGAGGCTGCGGTCGGAGTCGGGGGTGAGCCCGCGCCAGCGGGTCCCGGCGATGGGGTGTGTCGTGGCGGTCCGTCCCTCGACGCGCACCAGGGCCTCCGGCGACGAGCCGATCACCCACGTGTCGCCGAAGCGCAGCAGGTACATGTAGGGGGACGGGTTCACGAGCCGGAGCATCCGGTAGACGTCCACCGGCGACGCGCGCAGATCCTCCACGACAAAGCGCTGGGACAGCACCACCTGGAAGACGTCCCCGGACAGGATGTGCTCCCGCGCCGCGGCCAGCATCTCGCGCCACCTCTGCCTGCTCACGTTCGATGGCGGCGGGTTTTGCCGCTCGATGCGCGGCGGGGCGACGGGCTCCTGCTCCAGAGGCCTGCGCAGGTAGGCGATGAGATCCTCGCAGCGGTGGATCGCGTCTTCGTAGTCGGCCTCCGGGCGGTCGCCGGGGACCACGTTCACGATTACGGACAACACCTGGCGGAAGTGGTCGAAGGCGATGACCCGGTCGGAGAACTGCAGCTGGACGTCCGGGAGCCCGGACGGGTCCTGCGGCCGCGGGGGCAGAGACTCGATATGCCGGACGGCGTCGTAGCCGATATAGCCCACGGCCCCGCCGTGAAGCGGCGGCAGTCCGTCCAGACGAGGCGCGCGGTAGCCCTCCACGGTGGACTGGACGATCTCGAGCGGGTTTCGTCCGGTGGCCCATTGCGGCGGGTCGCCCTCCCACTGCACCTCGTCTCCCATCACGCGCAGCACCAGGAATGGGTCGACTCCGACAAACGAGTACCGGCTCCACCGCTCGCCGCGCTCCGCCGACTCGAGCAGAAACGAGTTGCGCGACTTGGCCACCTTTAGCCAGGCCGACACCGGCGTCTCGAGGTCGGCTATGACCTCCCGCCACACGGGCACGACGGTGTGCGATTCGGCGAGCCGCTTGAACCCGTCGAGGCCGGGGCGGTACAGCGTGCGGTCAAGGCTCACGCGTCGAGGGTGCGGTAGAAGCAGGACCTGTTCCCGGTGTGGCAGGCGCCGTCGCCCTCCAGGTGCACCCGGACGAGCAGCGCGTCCGCGTCGCAGTCGTAGCGGACGTCCACCAGGCGCAGCTTGTTGCCCGACGTCTCGCCCTTCGTCCACAGCTCCCGCCGCGAGCGCGACCAGAACGTGGCGAGCCCCTTGCTAAAGGTCGCACGGATCGACTCTTCGTTCATCCAACCGAGCATCAGCACGTCGCCGGTGGCGGCCTCCTGGACGATGGCGGGCAGCAGTCCCCGGTCGTCAAAGGACAAGTCGGCGATCGACAGGTCCGCATCCTGGTTCGGCGACGTCATGTCAGCCGCACCGGGAGCCCGCGTCCGGCGAGGTGCGCCTTCAGCTGGGAGATCTCATAGAGGCCGTCGTGGACGATCGAGGCGATCAGGACCGCGTCCGCCCCGGCATCCAGCGCGTCCGCCAGGTGCTCCGGACCCCCCGCCCCCCCGGAGGCGATAACCGGGACCCCGACCGCCTCCGCTACTGCCGACGTCAGCTCCACGTCGTAGCCGTCCTGTGTGCCATCGCGGTCCATGGACGTGAGCAGGATCTCGCCGGCCCCGAGCTTCTCGGCCTCCGCGGCCCACTGGACCGCATCCTTGCCGGTGGCTGTGCGCCCGCCGTTGACGAAGACCTCCCAGCCGCCGTTTCGGCGCCGGGCGTCGATCGCGCACACGACACACTGGGAGCCGAAGGCGTCCGACGCTTCGCGGACCAGCCGTGGGTCCGACACGGCCGCTGTGTTGAGCGAGATCTTGTCTGCGCCGGTCCGCAGCATCCGTCGGACGTCGTCCACCGTTCTGATCCCTCCGCCCACGGTGAACGGGATGAACACGCGCTCGGCGGCGGCCCGAATGACGTCGTAGATCGACTCGCGTCCGTGGGCCGAGGCGGTGATGTCCAGCAGCACGATCTCGTCGGCCCCCTGAGCGTCGTACCGCTCGGCTAGCTCAACCGGGTCGCCGGCATCGCGGATGTCCACGAAGTTCACGCCCTTCACGACACGGCCCCCATCGACGTCCAGGCAGGGGACGACCCGCTTCGCGAGCGTCACGCGGGGGCCGCCACGGCGATCGCTTCCCTGAGCTCCAGCGCACCGGCGTACAGGGCACGGCCGACGACCACGCCCTCGATGCCTCGCGAGGCGGCGGCCGATAGCGCACGGATGTCGTCCAGGCCGGACACGCCACCGGAGGCGATCACCGGCACCCCCGACACCTGCGCGACCTCGCACAGCTGCTCGAGGTTCGGCCCGGACATCATCCCGTCGCGGGAGATGTCGGTGCACAGGAGACGGCGGACGCCCAGTCCCGCAAGCTCGGCCGCCGTGGACAGCAGGTCGAGTCCGGAGTCCTCGCGCCAGCCGCCTACCCTCAGGTGGCCGTCGCGCGCGTCCAGCGCCACGACGACGCGCTGGGCGAACAGGTCCAGAGCCGAGGACAAAAAGTCGCGGTCGGTGAGGGCCGCCGTCCCGAGGACGACGCGGTCGGCTCCCCAGTCGATCCAACGGCGCACGGAATCCAGGTCGCGGATGCCGCCGCCCACCTGGACGGCGATGCTGGTGGCGGTTATGACGCGGGCGACGTCCTGCAGGTGGGCCGGACGCCCTTGGGCCGCTCCGTCGAGATCGACTACGTGGATGCGGACCGCCCCCATCTCCTCCCAGCGCTGCGCGACGAGCACAGGGTCGTCGTCGTAGACAATCTTTGTCGCCAGGTCACCCTGCTCGACGCGCACGACCTGTCCCTCGCACAGGTCGATGGCCGGGATCACCTCAAACGGCATCAGGCGGCCTCCCGGCAGAAGCGCTCGAGCAGCCGCCGCCCGACTTCGCCGGACTTCTCCGGGTGGAACTGCACGCCCACGACGCTTCCCTGCTCCAAGCCGCTGCAGAAAGCCGACTCGTAGGTGGTGGACGAGGCCGCGACCGATGGATCGGGACGCACGACGTAGGAGTGGACGAAATACACCATCTCGCCGGGCGCCACCGCGGACAGCACCCGCGCGGACGGCGAAACGTCCAGCGTGTTCCATCCCATGTGCGGGACCCTGCGAGCCTCGATCCTGCGGACCTCGCCCTCGCAGATGCCGAGACCCTCGGCGGACGGGTCTTCGTCGGACTTCTCGAACAGAAGCTGGAGGCCCAGGCATATGCCGAGCAGCGGACGTCCCGCCGCCGCCCACTCGCGCAGCGCAGGCGCAAAGGGACGCAGGTTCCGCGACCCCGCGCCGAAGTGGCCGACGCCCGGCAACACGATGGCGTCGAGGCCGGACCGCAGTTCGCCGGGGGACGAAATCAGCACGGGCGCCGCTCCGGCCCGTTCCAGCGCCTTTATGACGCTCGGCAAGTTGCCGAGCCCGTAGTCGACCACGCCGGTGCGCAAGCTCAATCCAGCACGCCCTTGGTGGACGGCGCTGTTGTTCCGCCCGTGACAGCGCAGGCCATCGTCAGGGCCCTGGCCAGCGCCTTGAACTCCCCTTCGATGATGTGGTGGGGGTCACGCCCGTCCAGAAGCCTCACGTGAAGCGTGATGCCGGCACGGTTGACGATTGCGCGCATGAACTCGTTGGTCAGGGCCGTGTCGTAGCCGCCCACCGAGTCGGACGGGTTCGGCACATCCCGCGCCAGGTAGGGCCGGCCGGACAGGTCCAGTGCGACCTGAACCAGGGCGTCCTCCATCGGAACCAGCGCGGAGCCGTAGCGCGCGATCCCGTACTTGCCTCCCAGCGCCTCCCGCAGGGCGTCGCCAAGTGCGAGACCGACGTCCTCCACCGTGTGGTGCGCGTCCACGTCCAGGTCGCCGGACGCCTCCACGGTCAGGTCAAAGCCGGCGTGGCGGCCGAGTTGGTCGAGCATGTGGTCGAAGAAGGCGACTCCCGTTGATATCGAAGTCTGCGGGGGGCCGTCGAGGCAAAGCTCGACCACTACTTTCGTTTCGGTTGTCTCCCGCTCGATGCGGGAGCGGCGCTCTGGCATGGGACTCCTGTGCGGGGGGCGGCCCGCCGATGATATGGCTCCTCTGCCCGGCGCGCCTTGGGGCCCTCACCTACGCGGACGACGCCACGACTTCGAGGAACTCCTCGTTTTCCTCCGGACGCCCCGCGGTCACCCGCAGGCACCCCTCCAGGTACGGGGTCGTGCGGAAGTCCCGGATCAGGATCCCGGCCCCCGACAGCCTCGCCAGCAGCGACTCCGCGTCGCGCGGGCGAAACAGGACGAAGTTCGCCCGGCTCCCGAACACCTCGGCCCCCGATGCGGCGAGCGCCTCGGCGATCCGGTCGCGCTCCGCAACGATCTCGTCGACATGCGCGAGGACAGCCTTCCTGTTCTCGAGGACCACCCGCGCAGTCGTCTGTGCCAGGACCGACTGTCCGTAGGGCATCCGGACGCGCACCAGCCACGCGATGACGTCCGGGTGCGCCACCGCCCAGCCGACGCGGACACCGGCCAGCCGGAACGCCTTGGACAGCGTCCGGACGACCATGACGTTCTGGAACTCCCGCAGGCGAGGCAGAAAGGTCACGCCGCAGAACTCGTGGTAGGCCTCGTCTAGCACCAGCAGTCCGGACCCCGCGGAGGCGAGGCGGGCGACATCGTCCGGCTCGGTGAGGACTCCCGTCGGGTTGTCCGGGGAGGCCAGGAACACCAGCGCCGGGTCGTGCGTCTGGATCTCGTCCACCGCCGCGGACACGTCCAGCCGGAAGTCCCGCCCCCTCGGCACGACGCTGGCCGTGGTACCGGCGATGACCGCCTGCCGGCGGTGCATCGCGTAGGTGGGCTCGAACAGAAGCGCCGACCTGCCCTGCCCCCCAAAGGCCAGCGCCGCGTTCAGCAGGACCTCGTTTGAGCCGCTGCCCACCCAGATCCAATCGGGGTCGACGCCGCAGTAGGCGGCGATCTGCCCTCGAAGGGCGGTCGACTCCCCGTCCGGATACCTGTGCAGGTCGGCCCGCGACAACTCCTGCATCACATGCGCCCGAACCTCGTCCGGAAGCGGGTAGGGGCTTTCGTTGGCGTGCAGCAGGATCCTCGGGCGCTCCCGCGGGGGCCGGTAGGCCGGCAGGGCCTCGATCTCCGGCCGCGGCCGGGGGATCATCAGACGTCGCCGCCGGGGCCGGGGTGCTCCAACCGCAATCGCATGGAGTCGCGATGCGCCAGCAGTCCCTCGGCCTCCGCGAGCGCCTCCACCGTTTCGGAGTCGCGGGCCAGCGCCTCGCGCGTGTACGACACGGTGTTGATCGACACGAGGAAGTCGCGGACCGACAGCCCGGACGAAAACCGCGCCGTCCTGGAGGTCGGGAGCACGTGGCTGGGTCCGGCCACGTAGTCGGAAACGGCGGCGGGGGTCCACTCGCCCACGAGGGCGGTCCCGGCCGCGGTCACCTGCGCGAGGAACGCGTCCGGCTCCGCAACGTGCATGGACAGATGCTCGGGGGCCAGCTCGTTGACGACCGCCACGGCCTGCGAGAGGTCGCGCACCAGGACCGCCAGCCCGTGGTTGGCCAGCGACTCGCGCGTCTCCTTGGCGCGAGCAAGGGAGCCGAGCCGCTCCCACATGACCTTGAGGCATGAAGCGAGCACGTCCTCGGACGTCGTCACGAGGATCGCCGAGGCCTCCGGATCGTGCTCGGCCTGCGTCAGGACCTCTGCCGCGGCAAAGGCGGGGTTGGCGGCGTCGTCGGCGACGACCACCGACTCCGACG
The DNA here is from genome assembly GCA_035536535.1 of Actinomycetota bacterium. Taxonomy (NCBI): domain Bacteria; kingdom Bacillati; phylum Actinomycetota; species Actinomycetota bacterium. The sequence goes on from DATLNZ010000056.1 coordinate 8,686, forward strand.
GACCGAACAGCCCGTCGATCCCGACCGTCCCGTACACCTCGCGCTTGGCCAGCGTCACGTACAGGTTCCCGGGGCCGCAGAT
>DATLNZ010000057.1 GCA_035536535.1 Actinomycetota bacterium
TGCGCGCACTGGGGCTGGACGAGTTCCTCCGTTTCGACCTGTCCATCGTGCGCGGCCTCGCTTACTACACCGGCATTGTCTGGGAGCTGTTCGACGTCGCGGGCGACCTTCGCGCCGTCGCCGGGGGCGGACGTTACGACCGCCTGCTGGCCCACCTCACGGACGTGGACCTGCCGGCCTTGGGCTTCGGAATGGGGGACGTGGTCCTGCGCGAGCTGCTGTCCGACAAGGAACTGCTCCCCTCAACGGACAGAACCATGGACTTCTTCGTGGTGGCGGTGTCCGACGACCAGCGGGAGGCAGTCCTGTCCCTGGTCTCCCGGCTGCGGGCCTCGGGACGCTCGGTGGACTACTCCCTGTCCGGGGGCGGTGTCGGCAAGCAGTTCAAGGCCGCGTCGGCCGCGGGAGCCGCTCGCGTGGTCGTGATCGGCCCGGACGAGGTCGCCCGGGGCGTGGTGAAGGTGCGGGACATGTCCACAGGCCAGGAGGCCGAGCTGACCGCAGACGAGCTGGCTGACTCCACGCCCCAGTACACCTAGGTCACTCCGTCCCTCCCGTCGCGGACTCACCCCGGCGTCGCCACGGCTTCCAGTCGAACTCGTTGCCTCCCGCAGCAGCGACTCTCGCCTGGGCGATCTCGGGGCTCACCCGTGAACCCGGCGGTAGGTCCCGAGCTCCCTGCATGGGCGCCCGGTCCGATGGGGCACGCGTCTCCTGCTCCTGCCACGCGTCCCCGCCGCGCACATTCCGCATGGACTCACGAAAGTGCCCCGAGACCAACGTCCCCACCAGCTGCTCCAGGCCCTGGGCCTCCGTTTCGGCCGTCTCATCGCATGCATCGCAGCCACAGCCCGGGAATCCGAGCGTGTACCAATGACCGGCCCGGACCATCAGGCCCGGAAACGTTGTGAACGCGACGACGATGGGGGCACCGCCGCCGGCGGGACGCAGCGAAACGGTTGGACGCGCGGCACGATCTCCTTCGAGCTCCGGATCGATCCCGTAGCCCTCGAGCCGATCCACCTCGTACTCACGCTCCAGCCGCGCCAGCAGGTCCAGCGCGTATTCGTGCAGGGGAGCAAAGCGTTCCGGCTCCGTGACGCGCTCGTAGGCGTCCTGCGGGGGCCCTTCGAATCCCCACCTGCGCCCGCGCTCTTTGATGCGTTCCTCCCTCTGCCTATCCGGAAGCGACGAGAGCCTCTCCCTACTCCCGCGCTGTGTCGATGAGGATCGTCACCGGCCCCCGGTTCACCAGCTCCACGTCCATTGAAGCGCCGAAGACTCCACACGCCACCCGCAGACCGAGCTCCGTCAAGCGAGCGGCCACCCTTTCCACCAGTGGCTCGGCCTCCTCGGGCGGGGCGGCGTCCACGAACGAGGGACGCCGGCCACGCGAGGTGTCCGCGTACAGCGTGAACTGGCTGACGACCAGCACCTCCCCCTGGACGTCCAGCAGCGACAGGTTCATCTTGCCGTCGCCGTCCTGGATCACGCGCAGGTTGGCGATCTTGTCCGCGACGTGCAGCGCCTCGGCCTCCCCGTCGCCGCGTCCGGCACCGAGCAGCACCAGAAAGCCGGAACCGATCTCGCCGACCAGATCCCCGCCGACCGAGACTGAAGCCCGGGAGACCCGCTGGATGACCGCGCGCAACGCGACGGCTACTTGTCCGGACGCGCCCGCAGCGGCAGCACGCGATACACGTCGAACACGCCCTCGACCGAGCGCACAGCGCGAAGGATGTGGTCCAGGTGCGTGACGTCGCCGAGCTCGAATGAGTAGCGCAGTCGCGCGGTCCCGTCGCGCCTGGCCCACGACTGCGACGACAGGATCATCACGCCGGTGTCCGACAGCGTGTCCGTCACGTCGCGCAGCAGGCCGATGCGGTCAAGCGCCGCGACCTGAAGCGTCACTACGAACGACCCGCCCTGGGACGTGTCCCACTCCACGTCCACCAGCCGCGCCGACTGCGGCGTGAGGTCGCCCGCGTTTGGACAGTCCGCGCGGTGCACCGACACGCCTTTGCCGCGCGTGACGTAGCCGAAGATGTTGTCCCCCGGCACGGGAGCGCAGCACAGCGCCAGCTTGACCTGGACGTCGTGCATCCCCGCCACGGCCACGGACGGCGTGTCCGACGCTCGCTTCTTCTTCGGAAGCGGGACGACCTCGGCCTCCGGCTGCTCGTCCGGGGGCCGGAAGATGCGCCGCAGGATCGTCAGCAGCTCCTGCTGGGCCAGCTTGCCTTCGCCGATCGCCTCGTACAGCGTCTCGTGTCCGGACGTGCGGGTGTCCGAGAAGAGCGTGCGCCAGGCGTCCTCGTTGATGGCCGCCATTGAGAGGTTCTCTTTACGCAGCGCCTTGAGGAAGCTCTCCTTGCCGGCCTCGCGGGCCTCCTCGCGGCGGTGCGCGGCGATCCACTGCTTGATGCGCCCCCGGGCGCGGGACGTCTTGACGAACCCGAGCCAGTCCTGCTTCGGACCGGCCCCCGGCGCCTTGGTGGTGATGACCTCGACCACGTCGCCGGACTCAAGCCGCGTGTCCAGCGGGACCAGGCGTCCGTTCACGCGCGCGCCGACGGTGCGGTGTCCGACCTGCGTGTGGATCTGGTACGCGAAGTCGATCGGACACGCCCCGCGCGGCAGAGGCTGGACGTCGCCTTTGGGGGTGAAGCAGAA
>DATLNZ010000058.1 GCA_035536535.1 Actinomycetota bacterium
CGCTACCACTTCGCCCGCGCGAACCAGGACCGCGCCCACCGGCACATCGCCATGGCCGGGAGCCGTCAGCGCCTCCTGGAGTGCCAGCCGCATGAAGCCGTCGTCCGAGCCTGGGCCCGTCATGGCGCGGCAGCAGGCGGGTGGCAGGTTTGGAAACCCGGGAGCCGGGGATGACTCCGATCAGGAGACTGCCGGTAAGGTTTTGCGAAGGCGCCGCTCAGAGCGGCGCCTTCTGCTTTGCGGAGGTTTTGGAGGCAAGCTCGTCGAGCAGTCGCGTCGTGGATCCCGCAATCTCGTCCACAGAGCGCTCGAACGCCTCCCGGTTCGCCTTCGACGGCTCGCGGTAGCCGCTCACCTTCCTGACGAACTGTCTCGCCGCGGCGCGCACCTCCTCGTCGGCCACGGTCTCCTGCGTGCGCAGCGTCTTGATGCTCCGGCACATTCCAACCTCCCGAGGTCGAAGTCGAGCGACGGCAGCCTGTCGGGCCCCGGAGGAAAATCGTCCCTCCCGGCGAAATCATCCCTCAGCGGCGGCACGGCTGCCGCCTTCCCCCACCACGAGGACCCATGGCCAGGACAGCGCGGCCCTCACCCGCCCGCACCGCAGGCGTCTTTCTGACCGGGTTGGCTCTGCTCATGACGGGCTGCCAGGCGGGAGCGACTGACACCGGCTCCACGACAAGTCCTTCCCCGGCTCCCCGGATCACCAGCATTCCGGAGCCGACACCACGTCCCACCCCGTCACCGGAGTTCGAAACGGAGCAGGTGACGGTCCGCCGCGTGGTGGACGGTGACACGGTGGAGGTGGAGATGGCAGACGGCCGGACCGAGAAGGTCCGCCTCATAGGAGTGGACACCCCCGAGAGCACCACGAGACACGAGCGGTACGGGTCGGAGGCGTCGGCTTACACGTCCAAGGAGCTGTCGGATCGCGACGTGTGGCTGGAAACGGACGCGGGCGAGCGGGACCGCTACAGCCGCCTTCTGGCTTATGTCTGGCTGGTCCGTCCCTTGACGGGTTCGGACGGCGAGGTGCGCGAGAACATGTTCAACGCCCGGCTGTTGCTGGACGGGTTCGCACAGGTGATGACAGTGCCGCCGAACGTCAAGTACGCGGAGCTGTTCGTACTCCTGCAGTCGGAGGCGCGCGAAGCGCGAACCGGCCTGTGGGGGCTGGACCCCGAGGAGGCCCCGGCGCCGGCGCGCAGGACGGTGGGGGCCGCGACGACCCCTCGGCTCCGCGCCGCGACGACCCCTCGGTTGACGATCGCCCCCAGGCGGACGACGGCCCCACCTCGCCAGCAGGGGTCGGGATGTCACCCGTCGTACCCGGACTTCTGCATACCACCGCCCCCGCCCGACCTTGATTGCAAACACGTGTCAGGGAGCAACTTCACGGTCCAGGGGGAAGACCCGCACGGCTTCGATGGAGACGACGACGGCGTAGGTTGCGAAGGCTGAGCGGGGCTCCGGCCGGCGCTACCACCCAGGAATAGCTAAATCCTCGTGATCGGCTCCGTTAGCTTCTGGCGCGCCCGAAGGGACTCGAACCCCTAGCCTTCTGATCCGTAGTCCCCCGCTGCTCATTCGTGTAGGTGCGGCTTGTTCCATATTGGCCAGGTAGAGAAGCCGAAGTGGGCAGGGGTCATCCGGCTGAGTCGCCTTCGGGTGATCTATTCCCTCGCAGTTTAGTGACAAGAACCGTGACAAGCTCGCGCCGCTGTCTGGCCGGATTGCAGGCCCCCACCGGACCCCACTGGGACCGTACCCAGTGGTGGGAGAACAAAGCGGGCCGAGCGGCACTACCGCACCGACACGCTGAGCCTCCTGTCACTCCTGCGCAAATTATGTGTCAGGTTTGAGGGTTCGCGCGTTGGTTTGGGTGGAAGCACTCACCGCCGCGCTTACTGGGGGACCCTTGAAGAAGAACTACCTGCGTCTGCTCGCGTTCGTCGTATCTACAGCAGTGGCTTCGACTGTTCCGGCCTGGAATCTCCGGTTTTGGGGGCATGTTAGCGCTGAAGGCACTCCCAACTAGAAGTAGATGGCCCGACTGGCGCCGATGAGGTCGCTACACTAGCGGCCTCGTCGGCTTTGGACCAGAGATGCCTCATCCTCCAGGCCCGATCCTGGCCTCACTCGACGCACGGACAGTCTGGGCCTTAGCAAGCCCACGGGACTGCCGCCTATCGAGTGGGAAGAGTTTCTACGTTTGGCAGCCCCGCCGAGGGAGACCTAAACGCAAAATTCAGTGAGACAGGTGCCTGGTTCACCATCGTCTCCTCGTTCGGACCAGCAACTTTTACGTGGAGCCGACCCCATGGAAGACCACCGAGACAACGGCGGCTCGGCTCGTGACGCTGAGCTTGAGGACCCTGGGAGGAAGGCGCATGGATGCAACGCCCGGGCGGTTTCAGTGCTACGCGTCGGGGGCGATGAAACATCTCGGCCATGGATCATGAACGCGTCGAGGTTCGGCGCCGCGCGGGACCGCAGGGAGAGGTGGGTGCGCGACCAGCTGGTGCGGGTGAGGCCTCGATGAGTGGTCTAGGCCTACTCCCCCGGCAGTATGAATGGCTCATAACGCTGGTCGAAGATCTCCTTGTCCTCGATGGCAAGCGTCATAGCAGCCCGATTCATCGTGACGGTGAACTGGTCAAAGAAACCCCGTTGGCCGAGCACTATCGCCCACGGCGGCTCCCACTGGTCAAAGAAGCCAACCGGAGCGTCCCACACGATTGACTCTGCAGGATCCTGGCCCCCGTGTCGGATCACCCGCAGTGTGACGTCAGCGAAGCGCACTAGCCGAGGCTTGCCGCCGATCCCGATCTGCAACTCATAAGTCGGCTCGACGCCGATTGTTTGAGGAACCCACGGCCCCGCCAGCGTATGCTCAGACCCCGAGTCAACCAAGGCGTAGACGTACGGGGTCGAGCCGGCTGGTCCGGCTAGGCTCGTCCTGACTGAGGGCCGCCTGACTTCGGAAAACTGGTCCGGAGACTCCTCCACGCCTATGTAGGGAAAGAGCCAAGGAGAGGTGGGCTCCGCCACGTCAGCCGAGTCCGACTAGAAGCGGCTCCCCTAGGCCAGGTGCTCGGACGATCGTGATCCCCGAGGTGGGCTCGCGGGAATGGACATCAATGTCGTGCCGCGAGTGCAGGTCCATGATCAGGGCGTAAGGAGTGTCAGCCGCCATGATTACCTGGCCGTCCTTAAGAGCGACCCATTTTCCTGGGTAGAGGCGTAGCTCTTCGCTCACGTCAATCGAACGCAAGCCAACTCTCCCTCGGCTCCTGGATCTTCGGATCAGAGTCCACCATCGTCTCACGTTCACAGGGGCCTCCGCTCTCCCGCGTCCACTGCGGTACGCTACGCCCCGTTGGTGACAAACGTAAAGGAAGTAAAGAAAGTTTGGATGCAGCCTCCCCACGGGCCAAGACCCATTTCCCCCAAAGGCCAGGTCAACCTGCCGGCAGAGGTGCTGAAAGCCTGTGGCCTGACTGCCGGGGATCAGGTGTACCTATTGGCGCACGACGACCCTCCTGGCAGTGTTCTGATCGTGCCTATAGAGACGGCAGTCAGGTGGTTTGAGCAGGGGAAACAAGCCTCCGGGACTTCTGAACCAAGGGCCTAGCTGCTTCTTCCCTAGGAGAGCAGCTTCTGGAAGCTGCTGCGGGTTCGTCCGAACCGGCCCCCTGTCCACTGAGCGACGCGATAAATGATGTTTGCCACCGTTCCGTGTGGGTAATAGTATTATTCCGTCCAGAGGGAAGGAATCATAGAATCATAACCGGAGACGAACACGTGATCTACCAGATGCCCTCAGTGCGTGCAGAGGAGCAGGCAGCACTCGCACGGATCAATAAGGTCCACCGGCAACTTCGGTCGTATGTGTCGCAGCCGCGGCGGTGGCTAGGACTGGTCCGCCGCGTGCTGTCGGCTCGAGCCATTCAGGGGTCCAACAGCATCGAGGGGTACAACGTGTCGGTTGAGGATGCCGTGGCTGCCATCGAAGGGGATCAGCCTTCTGAGGCAGAGCGGGAGGACTGGGAGGCAGTCCTGGGTTACAGGCGCGCGATGACTTACGTGCTCCAGATGGAGTCGGACCCCCACTTCCGCCTGACGCCGGAACTGCTACGAAGCCTCCACTACATGATGACGGAGTACTCCCTCCCGGCAGGCCCCGGTCTGTGGAGGAACCAGCACGTCTGGGTGCGGAACTCAGCAACTGGAGACGTGGTGTACGAGGCCCCAAACGCCAGCCAGGTACCCCGGCTGATTGACGATCTGATCGCGCAGCTGACGGACCCTACTGAGATCCCCGCGATTATCCGGGGTGCGATGGCCCACCTGAACCTGGTGATGATTCACCCCTTCCGTGACGGCAATGGCCGCATGGCCAGGTGCCTGCAGACGCTGGTGCTCGCTCGGGAGGGTCTGCTGGCGCAGGAGTTCTCGAGCATCGAGGAGTACCTCGGAAGGAACACAGAGGAGTACTACAGGGTGCTCGGAGAGGTAGGACAGGGCCGTTGGAACCCTCAGAACGATGCTCGACTCTGGATCCGCTTCTGCCTCAAGGCTCACTTCGTCCAAGCCTCGAGCGTCCTGCGGAGAGTCCAGGAGTGGGAGGCCACGTGGCGCCGCGTCGAGGATCTGGTGGACAGTCACCGACTTCCCGAACGCGCCTTCGTGCCACTCTTCGACGCGGCCATGGGCTTGCGCGTCCGCAACTCCGGATACAGAGCCAGTCTCAAGATGATGGAAGGTGAAGAAATCTCCAATCAGGTGGCCTCCAACGACCTGAGAGCCATGGTGACTTCTGGCCTTCTTGAGCGGCGCGGAAAGAAGCGGGGCACCTATTACGTCTCTGGGCCTCCGCTCGTTCATGTCAGAAACGAGGTTCGAGCCGGTCGAGCGGGGACGATAGACACCTCCGACCTGTTCAAGACCGAGGCAGCCTAGAAGCGGGGAGGGAGCGTCCGAAAGGGTTCACGGCAGCTTCGACCGGTAAGGATGGCCGGGTAGCCGAGTGGCAAGGCAGTTGGATCCGCACTCCAACGTTCGTGGGTTCGAGTCCCACCCCGGCCTCACTCAGAAATCGGTAACGAATTGGGTCGTATTGACAAGTCGCGCGGTTCGGATGACAATTCCTCTGCGGATCCAACTGCCGTGGAGCCCATAGCGACCCCACGGAAGATGTCAAGAGGGGTGACTTTCAGTCACCCCTCTTGCTTTGACGGCACCCAGTTCGCCAGGGTCCTGTCACTTCCCCACCGGAGGCTCCTGTGCCCATGCCCTACTCATCCGGACGCGGCCGGGATCCCCAGCGCGACCAGGAGGCCCTCTTCGTCTGCAGCTAGTGACGACCGGCCTGCCGCCGATGGGCGGATCATAGAGCTGGCAGCTCCAGGACCTTCGTGCGACTGGGGCGGGGAGTTCATGGGCTCGATCTAGGGTCACTTTCACCAACGCGGCCGAGGCCGGCTCGTGACCACGGATCCCCGCTTTCAGGACCCCCGCCGCTTCCCCTTGCGCGCTGAAGGTCCGCTCGGCCCCCTACGGCTGGGTGACGCTCCAGCTCCTGCGGATGCAGGTCGGAAACATCGCCAGCTTCGAGTACGAGACGGAGCAGGTCTACCTGTGCCGGGCCCACAGAAAACCCCCAGACGAGAAGACACTTCCGGCGCCAGCACCTATCCCGGCGACCAGTCGTTTGTCCGTGGCCGAGAACACGGCAACCGCCAGCATGATCGCGGAGCTCGAGCTGAGCTAGAGACCGAAGCCCTCTATGCGGAAGGAAGCATCCGCGGCTGCGTACGTCTTTCCGCCTGGCCTGGTCAACCTGATTTCGAACACGTAACTGCCAGGGTCTGAGTTCGTTCGGCCGGAGTCGCACCTCCGCTGGTCCCAGGATGCCGTCAGCTTCAGTTCCTCGCCCGATCGCCAGATTGATCCCGGCTCAGTATCCGCCGCAGTAACCCTGTCACACAGGGACTCTCCGGAGGAGTCCTTCCACGCCTCCCGGTGCCCGTCAGGCAACTCGCAGTCGCGCCCACTTCTATTCATGAATCGTGCTGTTACCGTGACCTCTTCGCCTTGCCTGAAAGAGTCCTTATCTGCGTGCGCCAGTGCTTCAATAGCCGAAGCGTCGCAAGGGGCGCCTGATGTCAAGGCTGGTGCGCTCGGGGAAACTGGCATGGCCGTCTCCTTTGCGGCCCGGCCGTCGGCGATCCTTGGAACAGCGGGCCCAGTGATCCCCTCGGTGGCCAGGCTGTCGGCAGCTGGCGCACTCGGTGGCTGCGACAGCGACCCAGGCTCTTTATCTGTCGCCGCTTCAGATCTGACATTCGACGAGGCGAGAGACTTGCTGATCGTGGCACGGTTGCGCTCCCCCCCGCTCGCCAGTGCCAACAGCCCGGACGCGAGGATGCCGATAGCCAGGCATCCCGCAACAAGTGCGGGGGTCCTCCGGCGTCGCCTGGGGGCACTTCCCTTGGCAGCGGTGACAGGGGCGCCATTGGCTTCCATCATCCTTGAATCACTCATCAATGACCCTCCCTAAGCCGGAACAGGACCAACGCCCAAACGGAACCTATGTCCTCCGTGCCTCCCAAGCAAAGTCAGGATCCACTGTTCCGAGAAGTACTGACCTCCGGAAATCCGCACGATCGAAGCTCCGCCCCCACCGAGTAATTGACAGACTCGCCGGCCAGGAACGGGAGGACGTCCGCCGAATCGAACCCGTGAGCCTGAAACGTACATTCGTCGGCGATCGGCCGTTTGGAGAATGTGTCGCCGGTCTGCTGAATCACGTACTTCTGGGTGCCGCTGACGACAAGACTGCCCTCGGCCCGGAATACTCCAGGGCCACGCGGGTATAGGCTCAACTCTGCCGCAGTCACCTCGACGATGTTGTTCCAGTTGAACCCCCACGACTCGTATGCTTGCCCACTCATAATGGGCCGTGCTACTCCGCCGCTTATGAGGTAGACCATTGAATCATCGCTGGTTTTGATCAGCTGGCCGTCGGGGCGCTGGCGTGAACTACACAGCGCGGCCGTGACCTGAAGCCCTTCAACATAGGCTGCTGATTCTATGTGCGGGTCTGACCTCACCCACGCATCCTTGAAGCCACAACTCGAATAGTCTGCAGGGCCGGGAATGTACCTGCGCACCCAGCTCGCGGTCGGCCATTCTCCGACCTGATCCACGACGTAGATCTTGCCCGTCGATGGGCTCGAGATCAAAGAGCCCTCGCGATAGTGAATGACTTGACCCGCCGGAAGCGCATCATAGCCCGAGTTGTGAACCCTCTTGATTCGATCCCATCTCATCCCGGTGTTGGTGCCATCAATCCATCGGGAACTGTACGAATCAAGCACCTGCGGGCTAGCAATGGCGTTCTTCGTCCCGCCGTGCACCGCGAAGGCCGCACCCGCAGGGTCCGCGACCAGAAGCTGTCCATTGGTACTCTGCTTAGCGCAAGGGCCGAGGGTCCCAGATCCGATGACTGGATGCGGCCCGTCAGGAATATTGATCGCATAGACAGTAACTGTGTGGGGCCGGTAGTCGCTCCACAAGATGGGAACCTGCCAGACGTACCCGTGGTCGCCAGGAACGCCTTCCGGTCCATTGACGTCGTTAATGTCGGGCCTCGCGATGCGAGCAGGACCAATATCATAGCCAACTCCGTCCACGTAGATGTGGACGGAAATTGAGTGAATCGGTTGGTCTGGATCGTATGTCCATCCCGCAATTGTGTTGCAATTCATTGAGTCTACAGAGCCGCGCGGGCTGTGGTTGGTATATAAGGCACGGACTCCGGCGACGTCACCATTCAATAGTGAACGCCGGAGTTGCCCAGCTGAGAGGCAGCCTTGCGTCATAACTGAGGCACTGCACGACGTGGGTGGGTGGTGTAGCCCCAGCGCGTGCCCAGCTTCATGCAGCATGACCGATTCAAGATCAATCCTACCCTGCTGTCCGGTGGTGCTCCACGAGTATCCATCGTTGATCCATATATCGAACCCGCTAAAATGGCCCCCGCTACCGTGGGACTGGGCACAAGCGTAGTAATTGGTACTTACGCCGCACGTGGACGAGGCAGCGAACCATACGGTGTTGAGCCCGTCGTTGAACGAGGTTTGCCCCGCAGCCGTTCCCCGGTAGTCGAAGTCCATGTATGACGCGGGATCGTTTTCCCAAGTCTGGAAAGCCGCCTGGATAGCTGACCTCACAGAATCGCCGGACAGCCCGTCGTTGTTGCCGTGGTCGATGTAGTAAGTAGCGGGCAGCGATGTGACCTGCCACTTCAGCCCCGTGAAGCAATAGTCGGTCGAGGGGCAGCCGGGCGAAACCGTGTCATAGCTCTCAGCGAGCTCCACTCCGTCCCCGGATCCTCCCGTGCCTTCGCCAGAGACCGAGGAGGGGTCGTCCTGCTTGCCCTCATCCAGTCCCCGGACGTAGAAGTCTTCGCGACCGATCCGTTCGAGAAAAAGGCGTGAGCGCTGGCCGCTCCTAAAAATGGGTGAGTGCTCCGTATGAGTCATCCGAACCTCCCCATTTTCATCTGGGGCAGTACCTTGATCTGTGTGAATGTTGATCGTCCCAGAAATCCCGCCGCGAATACTTTCCTCGACTACGAATCGAGTGACAGAGGTGACCTTGCCCTCCTGTCCAGACCATTCGGAACTGGTAGAGCCAGCCACCCCGGTGACAACGAAAGGCGCAGCAGCGATGTCAATGATCGGGCCGCGCGGTGGGTCAGGGTAGCGGGAGGGGGGAAGGTTCTGGACGCTGTGATCCGCCGGTTGCTGGAGCAGCGTCGCTGGCTGCGCCGAGACCGGCGGATGAGGGACTAACGTGGCAGTGATAAGTAGCAGCCCGACCGACAGCAGCGCCGTTTTCACCGATTCCCCCTGACCGATAATAGGGCCTATAAGCGCTCGACCGGCGGCGTACAGAAACCACGCTTCCCACCGGAGCCCTATTGGCCGGACCCACCTGGCTTTGGGTGCTCAGGTCTGGTCCCGGCCCCCGTGATCTAGGACTTCGACGGTGGTTTCCCAAATCCTCCTAGATCTACCGGAGGAGTTCTCGGCAATGGCAGGCTCGTCTCTTGGACACTCGAGAGTGTTGCGATGGTTCGCTCAAGGAGTCCCTGCAAGGGCGACCACCCCTTGGATGAGGCGTGGCCCGGCGCGGCCTCGACGGTGGCCACACGCTGCTTCGGGTCGAAGGTCAGGGTGATCCCGAGTTCCGCGTACAGGTCCCTTTTCGCGGCTGCGGACCCGGTCCGCAGGGCCTTGCGAACGTCGATCGACCGCACCAGCTGCTCGAGCTCCTCCCGCGACAGCTTGCCGTGGCCGCCGGCCTGGGCCAGGAGCTCAGCCCCCAAACGCTCACCCTGAACCTCAGCGATCCAGCCGGCGACAAGGGCCGGGTCCGCATCGGCCTCCAGCGCAGAGCGGAGCTTTGCGATCCGGTGGTCGCAGTCGCGCAGCTCGGCGAGGATCAGGCTCTCCCCCACCGCAACCGACCGCGGGTGATCCAGCTCCGCCTTCATCGCGTATTCCGCCGGAAAGCGGCACCGGTACAGCTTCCGCTCCCGGTTCATCTGGGCCCCCATGCGCCGGCCGCACAGCCCGCAGTGGACGAGTCCGCTCCGGACGTATGTCTGCTTCGCGCGGCCGACTTTGGCCTGAAGCCGGCGCAGCGCTCGATCTCCTCGAGCCATCCGGCCCGAACTCGAGAAGGCCCTGCGAGACGACGGCGAAGTCGCTGACTCGCTGTACCGGCTCAGCGTTGAGGCGTCGTGCTTTGTCCCGCTGTGGAACCAGCACCGGCTGGTTGAAGCTGCGGATCTGCTGCCGGAGCTCCAGGAGCTGGTCGACAAGGAACGTCTCCTTAGTAACCCCATCTGAGGTGCGGGGCAAGAGTTGCCCGATGGCCTGCGCGGCTCGACCCCGAGTGGAATCCGACTCATCGCTGACCCACCCTCACGCCACTCGCATGTGCCGCCGCCCTCGACGCCGCACCCGTCGCGCGAAACACGTCAGCCCCTCCTGACTAGGGCCTTGACAGGTGGCTGATGTCAAGGCCCACTATGGGGCCTGCGTCTCCGGAGCCGAAATACTTGACGGGGCTGAAGTCGATCACGGGCGTCACCCGAAGAAGGTTCACGGTCTCGAAGGCGAGTTCAACCAGAGGCGGCCACGTCCGGTCGCCTTCCCACGCAACAAGGGCGTCGGCCGTCGCAGGCACAGCGCCGATTCCGCCCGTCTCCGAACGGTAGACATAGGTGAGCCGGTGGACATCCGCGTACATGTTGGGCCACAAGGCTCGAGGTCGGTCGCTGATGAAGCCGGCGATCGTCTCCCCGATCGAGTCGGTCGTCATCGACTCTTCGGTAACTACGGCGCCGAAGACCTGGAACTGGAACTCCTGCGGGTCCACCGGGTTCCCATACGGCAGGGTGTAGTTCTCGCCGCCTGCCGAGCGATCTAGCCTCTTGACCGACTCGAGGTTCTCAAGGGCCTGATGCAGGGTCGCGCGATCCCGGATGCTCGCCTTGACCTCGAATACAGCCGCTACGGACTCAGCGAGGAAGTGGTTCACGCCGCCAATGACTATGACGGGGTGATATGAGCGTCGATACACGACCACGTCCACTTGTCTACTGATCGACCCGGAGTGATCGATCACAAAGCCGGTCGATATGGCGAAGTCATCCGGGATCAGGCGTCGCAGGAACGCAGTCAGGACTTGCTCACGCGCGCGACCACTTTCTCCGGGGTGTGCGATTGCTTTGGTGAGGGCTAGTTCGTTCAGAACCTCACGGTTCATCGCCTCGACGACCTGCGGGACGATTCCAGGCACCGAGTTGTCTCCACCTAGGCTCTTGGGTCGTGCGCGGCGAACCCGCGCCTCGCCTGAGCTACGGTAGCGCTCGCGGCCGACGTCGGCGCCGCAAGCGCAGGAACGGGTTAGGGGCCGCAGCCCCCCGGCTGCTAATCCACGCTGAGCCGCTGGGCAGGCGGTTGCCTCTAGCGCTCCAGGCGGCCGGATGTCTTCAGCATCGATCCAGACCGCCCCCTCTGGCACGGAACCCACTTCGAAAATGGCAACCAGGATCCAAGGCTCAACAGGTGTCGACTCCGCGCACAAGCCGCGATACGCATCCTCGAACTTGGCGATTGAAGCTTCCATCTGCGCCGGCAACGTTGGAGGTGCTGCCCTACAAACGCGCCACGTCACTTGGTCATGTATCCACCAATCGGACCCCCCCTGCGCGAACAATCGCTTGACCAGGGTCAATCGGGCCGGAGGCGCCTCCGGCCAGGCCTCCTCATCGAGCGCCAGCACGGCCTGACGATATTCCGGCCAAAGGTCACGGAGCCTGCGAAGCTCATCCTCGATCGCGTGCGTAGCGAGCAACGTAGTCGGCGTTCGGATCGTAGCCAGCAGCTGAAGAAAGGCATCGATACCCCAAAGCAGCGCGGATGGGCACAACGACAGCGCTGGTCCTGTACGGCGCACGCTCTGACCCTCTATCTGCCGGGCGAGGCCGATGATCCCCCCGCTTGTCCCATGGATGACGCTGGACGCGATCCGATAGAACTCGTATTCCTCTGACAGCCCATGCTTCGCCGCCAGGTTGCGTAGGTTGTCGCCCGCCCAACGCGACCGGAAGCCCGAACCCCACCTCGCCAGCGCGTCCTCCGCCTGAGCGGCGACGGTACGCTCCAGCTCCTCGAGACGGTCACGCTCGATGGCAGCCGTTGTCGGCGGTAGCGCGTCGAGTTCTCGGCAGAGACGCGACAAAGCGTGGCTAGTCATTGCCTGATGTTGTTCGTACCGCGAAGCGCTTTCGACAGAAGAGACCACCTCTCGCGCATTGATGGCGTGCTCGATCAAGGCACGGGTGGAACGTAGAGCCGGCCTCCCTCTGCCCTGGCGACACTCCACGAAGAGGTCGACTAGATCATTTACGGCCTGCTGGACGATTCGCCCGACGGCCTGAGGACCCCCGTCGAATCCGTATTGGAGCGACATGAGCGACGGGAGCTGCTGACAAGTCGACCGCAGCAGGTCGTCGTAACGCGGGACACGTGCACGTATCTCGGCGGAAAAGTAGTCCGCTGCATCGAGTAGCGTCAGGTCACGATCACTGCGTCCGCTGTCTGATTCCATCCGGACTCCCACAAGGTCTGGCTAGCACGTGGGAGCTGAGCTGCCGCGGCGACATGCTCACGGTCGGCCTGCACAGCGTCACCCGGCCTGCCTAAAGAAGAGCTGGCTTGAGCAGCCGGATCTCCGAATCCACCGACAAGCCCGCAGGGCTGGTGGCCAACGCAATCCGCACCTCTTGGGCCTTACCCGGAGAGTCGGTCCGAGCTGGCCCGGCACCCTGCCTCATACCTTAGTTTCCCCGCCCGATGTGACACGCCCCCGCAGCCAGTCGGCGGCTACCGCCCGTAGAACTTCTCTGATTGGAGGGACCCGCGTAACCACCGGCCCGTGAACCTAACCCGAGGCCTACTACTAAGCACGCGCACCGAGGATCGTCCGGAGCGCGCCGCGCACACCGGCTGCGGTGGTCGTATGGATCGCTCTCTTGCGGGCAGCCATCTCGGTGTCCGACGTGTTGCTGGCCCCAGGCGTCGAAGTGACCGTCTCTGGCTCCCCCAGGCTGGGAGGATCAAGTTCTTCCGTGCCTGGACCAAGGCCGGCCCGCCTTCAGATGGCGTTTGGGCGCTGGAGGAACCTCGGCCCTGGTGGCGAACCCCTTCACCCATGGGTCCGGTCCTAGCACCGACAAGACGCATCGTCGCTCTGTGCCTGAGCGTAGCGGCTGCCGCGGTCCCTTCTCGAGCAACGGCGGAGCCGGGGCCGCACGCGACCACCACGCGCGCGTCGGCTCCCGACCCGGGGCAGCGGGCAGCGGCCATCGGGGACGACAGCTTCTCTCCGTCCATCTCGGCCGACGGCCAGCTGGTGGCCTTCGCGTCGTCCTCGGCTGACCTGGTGCCGGGGGACACGAACGGCGGCGTGGACATCTTCATCCACGACCGCCGAAGCGGCCTGACAGAACGTGTCTCTGTTGCGTCTTCCGGGGAACAGGCCGTCAACCGGTGGGGCTACTTCGTCCAGGCCCAGCCCTCCATCTCCAGTGACGGGCGCTTCGTTGCTTTCTCGTCGCAGGCGATGAACCTGGTCACCGGAGGGACCAGCGGCGAGAGCCAGATCTACGTCCGCGACCGGCTCCTGCGGACGACCGAGCTCGTGTCGCAGTCAAAGGTGGGCGGCGAACCCGACGACGGCAGCCACGGCCCATCGATCTCAGGTGATGGGAGGTTCGTGGCGTTCTCCTCTGACGCGACCGATCTCGTCGACGGAGACGACGAAGGCGAGGGCGACGTGTTCATCCGCAACAGGCAGACGGCACAGACGAGTCGAATCTCTATAGACCGCGTGGGACGAGGCGGGGACAACGACTCGTGGGCGCCCGCGATGTCCGCGGACGGCGCGGCCGTCGCATTCACAACCCTGGCGACAAACCTCAGGGATACGCCGACCGCGAAGCGGTACTCCGAGGTCGTCGTGGTGCACGACTTCCTGCGAGCGACTAACTCGCAGGCCTCAGTGGATGATTGCGCAGCGTGGGGTCAGGGAATTCACGCGGGCAAGCCCGCTGTCTCCCATGACGGCCGGCACGTCTCATATTCGAAGAACTGCAGCGCGTCGGACTGGCCGACCAACGTCTACATCTACGACCGTGACACGCAGGCGACGGAGCTGGTGTCCGTAGATGCCGACGGGTCCAGGCCCACCGAGTCGAGCCTAGATTCTGCCGTCTCCGGGGACGGCCGTTATGTCGCTTTCTGGTCCAGCTCCTCACGAATGGTTCGGCACGACAACAACGATCTGCAGGACGTGTTCGTCCGGGACAGGCACCTGGACACCACCTACCTTGCTTCGGTCTCGTCGACTGGAGACCAGGCACGAAGCCTTTGGGGAGGGGGAATCACCGGCGGAGAGGTGGCCATCTCCAGAGACGGGATGTCGGTCGCCTTCTCCACCTGGGCGGACGGCCTCACGACCGACGACTTCAACAACGCGTTCGACATCTATGTGCACCAGCGTTTCGGGAGCCCCTGCGGCGACTCGCCGTCTCCCGAAGGTCTCGTGTCCCGACCTGCTGACAGACTCGCCGCCAGGGCCGGCGACTACGAAGCGGACCTGGACCGCGCGAACTGTTCGGTCGTCATCGGGAACGGACTGTAGGGTTCAGCGGGGGCTGAACGTGCGCGCCATCACCCGGGAGGAACCAGCCCCAAACGTCGCCCACACCCTGATCCCCGACTGCCACACTGCCGCTGCGGTCCAACGCGGAGCTCTCGCCGTTCGGGTCAGTTAGGGGAGGGTCGTTCCGTCGACCACCCTCGCCCCCGGCACCGCGCGTTCGAGTTGAACCTGGGTCCGAACCAGCTCCTGTTCCCAGCAACGAACGCGAACGGATGGGCGGTCGCCTTGGGTTATGACGACAATCACCAAGTCGCCGCGAACCTCGGTGGTTACACTGGCCAGCCGTTCCTGTCCGCAGTCCCCCTTGCCCTGCGTGAGCCATACCTCAACTGTGCGTCCGTCGGTCGACAGATACGCCTCCAAGTACGACGTCTTCTGCACCCGAACCAGCCCGCGCTCTGGCTTCACCAGCCGCGGGAGTCCTGGATGACCCTCTTGCCTTGTCTGTCTGGCCTCCGTGAATACGGGCTCTTCCGACCGCAAAAACCGCTGACTACCCAGCCAAGCACCAGAGGCCAGAGCCGCTATGGCAGCGATCGCCACAATCCCACGCGTCTTCCGCAGCACCTGGCGGTGACGACGGCGGCTCGCACCGTGGACCGCCTCCAGCGATCCAGTGGATCCCTCATGCGCCCGGTTCAAATCAGGGTGACGTAATCCAGTGTTAGCTCCATCAGTTCTTGCACCGTCTGGATATGAGTAAAGCAGGAGTAGCCGATCTTTTCATACTTGCCAGCCATGATTCCTTCTGCCCAAATCTCGTCCTCTACGGCGTTTGTGACGTCATACACGGGACCGCCGCTATCACCTTCTATTGAGACGGAGTCATTGCACCACGCATTCTCGAGGTAGCCGCCGCCTGTGAGCTTGATGTCGCCGCCGACGACTTTGATCTGGCCACAGTTTGGTCCGGGATTCTTCCACCCTGACCAGCACGAGTCCGTGTTCCGGTCCAGATCGTCATAGGTGAACTGTCCGACGACTATTCTCAGCGTCTTTGGGCCCGTAACTACTTTCGGCTCGCCCTGTCCCAGGGGCCCGCTCGAGCCGGCTAGGGCAAATCTGCCCACGTCCCCCTTCACGACTCGATCCGCTGTCTCCTGAAACACCCAGCGATTCCGCCCCATCCACCCAACCTCGGTGGTCCCAATCGAGATCATCGTCTCGGGTCCAGAGCGGCCGCAATGACCGGCGGTGACACCCCAGTAACCCTTGTTAAACGAGTAGCCCGAAGTGCAGTTGCCGATCAGCGTGTCGTTCGCCGGGATGTTGTCCGCATCCAGATTCCTCCGAACAGACGCTTGAAGGCCGCCGTAATACGGTGGGTATTTAGTCCTGCTGTAAGTGATTGGCAACTGGCCGGTTGGGTCCTGCGCCATTTGCATCCCTCCAGCCAGCCCAGGTTCCTGCCTATACGTGACCTGAGCCTGGTCCACTCCGGACGACCCCACGGCAGAAACCATCTCCGGCCTAAGTGTGTCAACACTCACCACGACTCGATTGGTCTGAGAGTCTGGGGCGATGATGAAGTAAGCATCTGGGAATGAACTGTTGATGACGGACGTCACCGCCGCACGAGTAGCTCGGAGTTGGGCCCGTGAGTAAGTCACGCGAAAAGGCGCTGCGCGGGGGTCGCTAGACACTTCAGACCTAAACCTTGCCTCATCCGCGAGGTTCAGATCGACGATCCCGACCCGATAGACTCCTGGGACTGTCGCGCGGTCAATCCAGTACCCCCCGAACCGAGACTCCCCAAAGGTCGCTTTCACGCGCCGCACTAGCTCAGCCGATGGCATGAACAGATGCATCTGGTCCTGGGGTTCTTGATAGGAGAGGTCCTCCGACGTGTCGATGGTCTCCTGAGCCGTAGCGCTCGTGCTTGCCCCACCCACGCAGACAGCTGATACGAGAAGTAGCCAAACGACTAGCGCAGCAAATCGTCGCTTCGAGATCATGTGCCCCCCGCGTCTTGACGCCCCAGTGCTTGAGGTCATGGTAGTTGGCGCCGTCAACCTGAAAGAGGGAGGGGAGGAAGACGGCACCGAACCGTCGTCCGTCGACGTCGCGCGTGATGCAGAGAGGACGACCTCGTCTTGCAAGGGGACGACGGCCAGCTACGCCCCTGCTCATCGCCAGGGAGGGCTGTGGGAGCACCGGGAGCGCCGGGTATAGATCCGCCCACGCCCATACGCGTGACGGTCACCGGTCCGTCCTCACCGAGCGGGGGAAGTCCGGGCAACTCCTTCGGCAACCTCACGGCGCTGTGGGTGGGACTTCGGTCGACACGGGAGTAACGGAGCGTCGTGACCCTCGAGCCTCAGGCTCTAGCCCAACCCGAGCGACGTCACGCGGAGGGGTCAGCACTGAGTTGTGCGGCCTGCTCAAACTCGAGTTCATAGAACGGGTGCTCCTCCAAGTCAGACTTTGTATCCCCTGCCAGGCCGAGTCGACTGTAGAAGCCGACCGCAGATGCCGAAGCCTGCCACTGGAGCCACCGTATTCCTTCCCGCCGGCACCAATCAGCAACTGCCTCGAATATCTCGCGTCCCACACCCCTCCGCCGGTGAGACGGGATAACCGCTAAGTCATGAAGTCGAGCCACGATGTCGCCGGAACGCAGGTGTGGACCGAAGCTTTGAACCCACGCGTATCCCACCAAGGCCTCTCCCTGAAGGGCGACAAGCACCAATGACTCAGGGTCCGACACACGCTCCACGAAGCGACCCTCGATGCCGGCATCCGCGACTGATCCCACCTCACTGAGAAGCGGCCGAACCGTCGGCCAATCGGCCCGTGACGCCTGTCGAACGACTGTGTCTAGGTCTCGGCTCATTGGTCCGTCCAGCTCCGGTACAGAGGGACTGGCATAACCGCCGGTCCCGCTGGAGCGTACGCTCGGTCGTCCAAGAAGAGAACACCCCGGTGCCCCAGCGTCCTTACCCTTGAGCCGAGGCGCCCTCTAGGAACATAAGTTGACACTCGGATGGGCCAGTGTGCTTACCCCAGAGCTGCAGCGGTGCTCTAGGAACATAAGTTGACACTGGGGTGGTCAGCCGAATTCGATGGGTCGTCTCCCATGGGGTCAGGATTTTCGGTGGCCTTCCATGGGGTCCCCCAGGTCGCCCTCTACACCCTGATGCTGAAGCAGGTCCTGCAGAGCGAAAAACTCGCCCCCGCCCGGACGAGCTCGCGCCTCGGGGGCGTGTGACTGTTCGAGCACCCGGAACCTGAGTGGTTCGACATCTCGCGCGTGCGGGCACCGCTGGAGACGTTCCTGTCCCACCGGGAGCCGTAAGCAGCTGGTCGGCGACCCGGTCGTACAGCTGCGTGACGTGGCTGGCCAGCCACGTCTTCCATGGGGTCGGGATTTTCAGGGGTCTTCGGTTTTCGAGCGCTTCCTTCTCCGAGTGACTATCGGCTCTAAGCCTCGTAAGCCCTTGAACAGGCCCCGTGGAAAGGAGGCGCGTCCCCTTCTGTTGCCCAGGGCCGAACCCTGGCCCAATTGGTCAAAGCATCCGAACGGGCGTAGTGTCGCGCCGTGACTCCTTCTGGGGGTCCCGGGGCCAGACGCTGGGGAGCAGGAAAGGGGGGCCGAACCGGGAATCTAGTGTCGTGCGCCCTGCCCACCGATGGTAACGGAGGTGCGGGTTGATTCGAAGAGCGGTCGTAGTCGTGGGGCTGTTTGTAGGCATCTTGATGGCAACGGGGGGAACTGCTTTCGCTGACCACGGGGGTCCCCTCTGCCACATCACAGAACCACCGCTGTGCGTACCACCTCTCCCCAGCTACCAGGGGGGAATCGGGGGGAATTACTTCAGGTACGAAACCGGACCTATCAACCCGGTCACCGTTCCTGGAGGGAACTTGAACCCGATCGTCTGCCCCGTCTCACCCGGGTCATGCTACGGGGTGAAGACTACCGGTGACTCGACCGTGGGCCTTCAGGACGATGGTGTGGCCATCACGGGTCAAGAGCCCTACGTCTACATCAATGCCGACCTGAACGACCCCACTTCGTTGCCGAACTACTTTGAGGTCGGGCTAGGGGCAGTCCAGTACCACGGCGGCAATCCTCCGACGACTCGCTTCTCTCCCACCGACGTCAGGCCCTGCACGGGGCAGCCGGCGGGAAGCTGCTGAGATGTCCAAGCGGAGGCAGGCGCGGATCGCGGCTCTCGCTGCGCTGATCGTGATGGGCGCGACAGTCGCGCCGTCCGCGTCCGCCTACGCACCCAACGATCCCAGGTGGCAGTACCAGAACAGCCTCAGGGTGGCGGGAGTTCCCGAGGCCTGGAACCGCTCGACCGGGTCCGGGATCGTTCTGGCGATGATCGCGCTGGCGGGGGTAGACCGTCAGCACGAGGACCTACGCAACCAGCTCGTGCCCGGATATGACTTCCTGAATCCGGGGGCGGAGCCCCCCCCCGGCGGACACGACACGGCCGCCGCCGGAGTGGCCGTCGCCGAGCGCAACAACGGAGTCGGCATCGCTGGTGTGGCCCCAGGAGCAAGACTCATGCCGATCAGGATTGGGCCCGGCTGGCACGACTCCCTCCGGTTGGCAGTGGATCGCGGAGCCAAGGTCATCTTCTATGAGGTGGAGGACATCCTCTGGCCCGACGACTTCGTCGGCCTTACTTCGCACCCCATCCCATACGAAAAGGCGATGGAAGAGGCACTTACCTACGCCTGGTCGCGGGGTGCGGTCGTCATCGGGGCTGCCGGAAACGAAGGGCGCCCCTACTGTTCCAACCCCTCTGCTTATGATCGGGTTCTTTGTGTCGGTGCCACCGACGATGAGTTCCCAGACCAGCGGGCCCTCCGATCCAACTGGGGGTTTGGGCTGGACCTGGCCGCACATTCGCGGCACCAGGCCACCGACTGGAATTCCGGCGAACCCGACAACCACAGTGCCTATGGCCCGTTCAACGGGACCTCCGGCGCAGCAGCGTTCGCTGCCGGCGTTGCAGCCCTTTTGATGGGTGCTGGAGCTTCCAACGAAGAGGTGGTCCGGGTGCTTCAGTGCACAGCCGACGATCTGGGCCCCGAGGGTCCCGACCTCATCTACGGACACGGCCGTATCCACGCGGGTCGCGCGATGGCAGCCCTCGGCTCGGGCATTACGTGCCCCTCGCCACCAGCGACTGTTCTCGATCTCGTGAGGGGGAACCGGCCCTAGTGGTGTGAGAAGAGGAGTGGTCGACGGCACTTGCCCCTCCTCCAGCCGCCCTCAAGTGCGTCGCCCAACGGGAGCGCTCCCAGATAAGTGCTCTCTTGGGTCCGCTCCGAGCTCAGTTCGCGAGCTGTGCAGCTTCCTGGAAGGTGAGGGCGGTTAATTCAAGATCGTCGGGGTGCCGACTGGCTACGCAGGTTCGGATGGCACCTGCGACGGGAATACCGATGGGCGGCAACCTGGACATGATTCGAACGGCGGTGGGATGGGCCTGCCCCAACTTCGCCGGGCGGCAGTTCTCCCCCTGCCGCTTCACTCCCGCGCCGGTGCCTTCGACATTGGTTCCACGGTCGCAGGGGCGTCACGATGTGCGAGAGATTCGGACGGCAGCGCGGGGTGCCAGCTACAGCGACAGAGGCCCCCGGCTCCCGCCTACTGCGGCTCCCGCTTGAGCTGAGTAGGGGTGGACGGGGTTGGGCATCATCCGGAGCCGCTCCTGCGCCCCCGTCAGCAGATACGCGGCGGGTGGGATCGGCGGGTAAGTTGGCCAGCCCGGACGGACCAACTCTGATCCCACGCGTCCGTGAACAGCAGAACGGCCATGCTCGTAAGCTCCGCGAACACCGGTTCCGCCGACAGCGGAAACGTGCCATTTTCGTCTTCGATTGTCTCCCCAGCACTCATCGTGCCGATCACGAGCTCGAAGCCAGTCCCCTGCCGATCTTCTGCCTGGCCTTCCTGCCCCGGGTCGTCAATCAATAGGGACCACGTTGTGGATCGGGAACTCTGACCCGTTGTGGATTCGGTACTTCACCAACCACAAGCCATCCGGCTGCTCGACCAGATCTGCTCGAGCCGAGGCTCTCCTTGCCATCTCCTCCCGCTTCGCAAGCTCGGCTGGTGGTGTCGGCAGTGGCCGCCCGTAATCGGCAAGATGCTGGACAGTTGCTACCGCCACCTCTTCAGGCCCCAGCACCCTCCCATCCAGATAGGCGGTGGTGGGATTGAGCTCGGGGACATCTGAGTCGTCGAGCCTGACCGGCAGCACGTGGGGCGTAGCTGGATCCTCGACGATCTTGGCCATAGCGGAGCGTCGCTCGTGAGTCGGAAAAGCCTTCCGAACATAGTCGGATGAATGAAGATCAGCGTTCTGAAGGCCCGCCGCCCGTAGAGCTCGGCGAGTTGCTCCGCCAGGTCCGTGCCCCACATCCTCGGACGCTCATCCTGGTCATAGAACACGCTGACCCCGTGTCTTTGAAGGGCGCGAACGACTGCCTCAACGTAGTACCGGTCTTCTCCCGCGAAGGACACAGCCACGTCGTAGTCGTCGTGGGCCGCTTTCTGATTCAGACCTACCCCCCCGCTGGTTGGCTGAGGTGCAAACAGTCGATTGCCGACGTGACTTCGCCTCGACTCTTCCACAAGCACGGCAGCGAGAGTGCCCTAGCCCGTGCGACCCTGCCTCTGCCCTTGCGGTGTGCCCGACTGCTGCTCTCGCGCGCTCGGCTCTCGCGTCGGTGCTCCCTCCTCACCCAGGCCGCAGCTGTTCGTCAAGCACCGCAGCTGCCCGGATCACCTGCTCCGCATCGGCACGAGCTCCAGCCGCAGTGACGGCCTTCCGCAGCCCACGCCGACCGACAAACCGCACGTGCCCCACCCGCGTCCTCCGCAGCAGATGCGCCCGGTGGAAACACAGGACCGGCGTGACTGGCACCGCCCCAAGCCCTGCGCGGAACAGAACCTCCTCCACCGCGCGCGACTGGCCGAGCACCTGGTCCACGATGCCGGTGCGGCGACGGCCGTTGACGAAAACCTCTCTCCGGCGCACGCGAACCTTGCCGCTGTAGGACTTGGTCTCCACCACGAACACCCCGCACGGACCGATGACCAGGTGGTCGATGTTGGACCGGCGGCCGGACATCTTGCGGTCGTGCAGGACGGCGTAGCCGAGGCCAAGGCCTTCCAGAGCGCGAGCGGTGCGCCTTTCACCGGAGGCGCCGATACTCCAGGACTCGGTGGAGCGGACCTGGACTGTCGCGTCGCTCAGGAGCGTGAGGAACGCGAGGCCCGCGGCCCACTTGCCGACGCCGGGGAGGAAGGCATCTACGAGCGTCCACGCGAGCAGCGGGGCGAACACGAGGAGTACGAGCGTGAACGGCAGCCGCCTTCTACGCCGCTCCTTCAGGTTCGTCCGGCGGCGGTCGTACTCGCGTTGCGCTGATGCGCCTGGACGGCCAGCCATGACTAGAACCAAGCGACGCGAACGGGGACCTGCTCGCTCGACGAGCTTCGAGGGCTGAAGTAGTTCGCCAGCCACAGTTCGGTGCGCGTATCGAGCTGTCCAGCCACTACCGCCCCACTGTGGCATTCGTAGGTCTGAGTCAATCCGCCTCTAGGAAGCCGAGTGCCACCGGGGCGCACCGTGCACCGGTCCCCGTTCAGGAGAGTGATGGACCAAACGGACCCAGGGTCGCTAAACGCGTCCGCATACCCGTCATGCCTGTCGGACCCAGGCGGCTCAGAGGGGGCTTCTCTAACACTCAGAAGCACGCCGCCATCCCGGTTTGGCCACTCAGGACAGAGTGCAAGGTAGCTGCCACCGCCGAAGTACCGAAAACAGGGGTCGCCAATGGGGGTGCGGTCCCCGGAGCATCGGTAGGCGTCACTCCGCCTGGTTGTCACGGATTCAGACCGGCAGACTCCGGTGTCGCGCTCGGCGGGCTGAACCGATAGCTTGCCATCAGCGCCTCTTGGGTCGAAGAATCGCAACTGCGTGCGGTCAATTGTCACAAGCGTCGGTCGAGTGAGTCGCGGAGTCACGATCCGCTCCCAACCCACCTCCACCACTTTTACGGTCAAGGCTCCAACGAGCGCCGCAACCATCAGCCAGTACAACCTTGCCTTGGGTCTCTCGCCTGCTGGTCCGCCGCCGCCAACTGGCCTTGGCTCGGTCATCCGCCTCCACCGCTTCCCGCGGGTTCGACTCACACGCCACCCCGTCGCCGACTCGGTCGAGGTCATGCGGGTCCGACCGGGACCCTCCGTGCCGCTCCTAGAACTCCTGCGCCTCCTCCTGTGAGGCCAAGTAAGGATGAGCACCCTTACCCACCACCGGCGGCCGCTGCGCGCGAAGCTGGTCAAGCCGCGCTTGCTGGACCGCTCAGGGAACGTCCCGATGTAGTCGCTCACGATCTGGCAAGGATTCGGCGCAGAATCACGATCACCTTCGCCCGGCCCACGCGCCTGCAGGTGCTGAGGTACGGGTGTCAGGGGTGACCGGCAGATGCCACCATGAACAGGCCGTGCGGTCGGGACCAGCCGGCCGCATTAGGCCGCAACTATGGCTCGGATGACTTCGGCCTTGTGCTCATTGAGCGTGATCGTTCTCGTGCTGCTCCGTACTCGCTGCGACGTACGGTTCGTGAACCTCGTCTTGAGCCGGACGATCAGGCGATCAGTGTCGTCGCTGACGAAAGCAATCAGTGTGATGTGGTCGCTGCGCTCGGAGGAAGCCAATCCTTGATCCCGCGAGCGGGCCCGGCGACTGCTGCCAGCCAAGCGATGGCAGGCTAGAGGAGCCAGGTCGCGAGAGCGCCGACTGCCACGGCTGCGAGGAGAATCAAGATGACCCACTCCGAGCGCCGTAACTCTCCGAAGGGCCTCAGAAGTGGCCGATGGTGGGGCCGACGGGAGGTCGTCTTCCATGGGGTCGGGATTTTTGGGGGTCTTCCATGGGGTCCGCTACGCCTCCGAGGGGTGTTTTGGGGCCAAATTCGGTCGTGACAAGACATTGCCCCCAGGGTCCTGCGAGAGCCAGCCGAACTTCCGAGAGGGGCACAGGTGACCAGGCCGATGCCCTGCTTCGGTCCCAGCCCGAGAAGTTACTCGAGCCGCCTTCGACCATAGAGTGATGCTGGAGCTGGCTGACCAAGCCAATACACCGACCGAGGCGGGGCCATCTCCACATGGGGATCCGCAGGACGGGGCCTGACGGGAGCGTCGGCCTAGATCGCTGAGCGCCCAGCGACTCACAGGGCTCTGTCGCCCCCGGCCTTCATGATTCAGAACCCCCACCTGGGGAGTCGGAGAAGAAGGGAGGTTCCGATGTGGACGGTGCTTGATGTTGTCTTTGATGGGCTGGCTCGGTTGGCGAGCGTGGCGCTGGTGGTGTCGATGGGGACACTCGTGGTGTTGACGGCTCTGCCCCATGTCATACCGGTGTTCTTGCAGCTCTGCTCGTTGATCAGTTCGGCTTTGGTTGTCGCCGCCGGATTCCTCTCGGACATCTCCACGCTCTATCTCAGCGAGGTGATCGCGAGGATCGGCTCGTAAGGATGCGCGCGCCGCGGCCCGCCGACCTACGCATCCCGCTCCGGGACACTGAGGGGCCGCTTCTCAGAGGAGGTCGAGCCCCCTGTCGCCGTGCTGCGCCCATCCGGCGGGCGACCCGACAGCGCCCTGCAGAGCGAGAGCGGCGAGCAAGCACTCACCACGCTGGTCTGGGAGGGGTCAAGTGTGCGCCCTCCACGACGGAGGCACTCTGGCTCCCCAGGTCTCCGGCGAGTGGAGCAGGTCTGGGGTTGGCAGTCAGACCGGCAGACTCCTCCTGCGGTGCGTAGTAACGAACATCTAAGACCACTAACCGGCGAGCCGAGATCACTACGCGCTGTGCGTCTGACTCGACAACGGTCTCGTCACCGGCCGCTCTCCAGTAGATAGGCGGAGCCAAGACGAGCTCGCGGTCACCAGTTTCTCGAGGATCAGGGCTAGACGATGCTAGTACCCCGCTGATCCATGTGCCGTCTTCAAGCAAGCACCCGCAGTGTTTTTCGGTCTCGGCAATGGCTTCGGAGTTGAACACCACCTCCCATGCTGAATCGACGCTGATCGACCCTCCGAGGAAGCTGAGGAACTTCCGATTCCCAAGGAAGCTGATGAGCCTCCACTTCCGGGGGTCCTGGTGGGCGAGGACAATCGCGGTCACACATGAGAGGACCAGGAAACCAAGGGACCACCATGCCAGCTCCAGATAGTGCCCTTCGGCATAGGGCCCAGGTTGGCGGATGAGCTGCCCGACATCAGGAGTTCGATTGGGAAACTTTGTGCGAGCCAAGCCGAACAGAAGAAGCGCGAGGATGTTTCCTAGGAGCCCCGAGAGCAGAAACAGAGCGGTCTCCCGGAAAACAGATCTTTCAGGTGAAGGCCGTCTCTGTTCACGTATTAGAACGAAGACGAAGCCGGGAGCCAGAAAAGCAACGAAGATGAGGAGTCCTAAGAAGGTGGTGGGCACTTACGCGCCCGTCTTCTTCTGTGGCGGTGGTTTGGGCTTCGGCCGGGTTGTTTGTGGTTGAGGCTGCTGGACGCCTGGCTGTGGTTTTTGACCCTTTCGAATCTCTTCTCTAGACGGTTTCTGTGGCTCACGACTCTTGGGCATGAACCCTCCTCCGCAGATGTCTAACGACTTGCCTGGCGACTCTGTCGAGGTGCCGAGACGGCCTCGGCACCTCGACACGATGACATGCCCCGACCGGGCCCACTTCTCCCCCCCAAATCTGGGAGGGGTGGCA
Source organism: Actinomycetota bacterium (assembly GCA_035536535.1). Taxonomy (NCBI): domain Bacteria; kingdom Bacillati; phylum Actinomycetota; species Actinomycetota bacterium. Next base: position 25,048 of record DATLNZ010000058.1, read on the forward strand.
GCCAAGAGCCGTAGGCCCGCTCGTCGGCCACCTGCTCGTTCACGCTGGTGATGTAGCCGGCCAGGTTCCGTTAGAGGACCCATGGGATCCTCTGTCAATGCTCAGGGAGGCCCCCGGGATGCAGTCGTCGCTACTGAACTCCTAGGTCAGTGGTGTCCGAGCCTCCCTCGCCCCACCCTTCAGAAGACCACGCGACACAGCCTTCGACTTCAAACTGTTCAGCACGGCTGGCGGGGGCAAAGCTCTCCTACACAAGCCTCGAGGGCCACAGAAGTGACCGATGGAGGGCTCGGGATGACCGTGTGACTACCTACTCAGTGCGAGGCGGCGCGTCTCGCCTCTGGATGGCGTCACGAACGCCCTCGGGCATCGAGTCAAAGAGTTCGTCCACTCGCCTGGGCGCCGAGATCATCCCCTCGGCGATCAGGTTGATGAGCTGGAAGAGCGTGATCGCCGTGTCGCGATTGTCAGACATGTCGATCCGGCCTGGATGGACCGCCTCGTTACCAATGAACCGGACGTAGTCCGCCGCCCTTTGGATGGAAGGAGAAAGGCCCCGCCTCACCAAGGCACCAATTGCATTGCTCAAGTCTCGCTCGTCCGGCTCAAGCTCTCGACAGAGCTTCTGCAGTGCGAGACGCAGGAGCGCCGCAGCCGCCCGGGGGGAGGTGCTGACTACCTCCGCCGCCTCCCGGTACTCCCTTTCCACTTCCGGGGACAGATCCGGACTCGGCTGCGGTACGCCAGAGGTAGTGCGGGGGTCAAGCATCTCCCCGCCCCTCCAGACGCACCACTCCTGACAGTGAGCGCACAGCGAGAAGCGGACACCGGGGGGCCTTCCATTCGGAAGGTCTGCCACTGCGACGCCGTAGGCGTCGTACCAGTGTTGCCGCGCATACGCGTAACAGTGCGGGCAGTTGAAGGCCTGGAGACCGTCGTTAGGGGCGACAAAGGGAATCAAGGAGCTCCTCTGGTGTCCCTTGTTGGAGGTGTAGCAGCGTGACCCGGCCAGCCTCCAAGGTCAAATGCTCCGGCACCTGCGGCCAGATGGTGTCCGGGAGCAGGACCCGCCAACGCATCGAAGCCGTACCGCTGGGCCAGAGGGGGCATCATGAACAGCCGGGACGTCGTGAAGGAAGCCAAGAAGCAGGGCTGGACCGTGGACACCACACAGCACGGCCACCTGCGCTTCACGCCCCCGGACAAGTGGAAGCAGATCTGCGTGTTCTCCGGGACTCCCGGGGACCAGCGTTCGATCCGCAACCACCTAGCGGAGATGCGTCGCCAGGGGTTCGGTGGCCGCCGAGAGGCAAGGGGAGGTCGTGATGGGTCGGGAGTGGAGCGTCCTGCTCGAGTTCGCTTCGACGACCGCGGGGCGCCCGGCCGAGACGGTCGGTGACGCGGTCGAGGGCGCACTGGACAAGCTGAAGGATCTGCACGCGGCCGCCAGCTACGGCCCCAGCTCCTTCAGCTTCCGGATGACGGTGGCGGCGGACTCGCCTATCGCTGCCGCCGTTGCCGGCATCGGCCGACTGGCGGGCGTCGCCTCGACGGTGGGCCTGCCCGACTGGCCGCTGGAGTGCGTCGAGGCCATCCCGGACGAGGCCCTGGAGGCCGAGCTCCAGAAGCCGGCGAGCTCCGAGATCCTCGTGGGCGTCAGCGAGATCGCACTGATGCTCGGGGTCTCCAAGCAGCGCGCCAGCATGTTCACGCGACGGTCCGACTTCCCCTCGCCGGTGGCGCAGCTCGGCGCCGGCCCGGTCTGGTCGGGCCGGGAGGTTCGGAACTTCGTGAACCACTGGGCGCGCCGGCCCGGGCGGCCGGCCAGCGGAGCTTCGAAGGCTGTGCGCGTGAAGGAGCTCAAGAGCGGGTTCCTCTCCAGCCGCAAGACGGCCGGAAAGCCCATGGGCCAGTCGACAAAGAAGACCAAGAGTCGCTAGATCGGCCCGACCGGGCGTCACGTGACTCACCGGTTGTCACTCGGCCGGCCGCCGTTGCCAACGGGCTGATGGAACGGGGGGCCGGCCCCATTCGGTCGGAGTGTCGGGAGCCGGCCCTTTACACCCCGACGAGCGACGACAGCAGCTCATCGATCTCCGAGGCCTTCTGGGCGAAGTTGTTCCTGAGGTCCCACAGAAGCTCCTCGAGATCCCGTCGGCGCCTGTGCAGCAGCTGGATCGTGGCCACGGCCAAACGTCCGACCTCGAGCACTTGGCCGGGATCGATCCCCTCCGAGTCCTGCCCCGGCGCGCGCGTTCTCGGCCTCGCTGCAGAGGTCTCAGAGGACCTCGCAGCTGAACGATTGATCCGTTTCCGCGGGCTCGTCTTCCATGGGGTCGGGATTTTCGGGGGTCTTCCATGGGGTCCGCTACGCCTCCGAGGGGGTCTGAGGCCCAAGTTCGGTCGTGACAGGACCTCGCCTGCGCAGGAGGGACGGCTAACTCGCTTCGACCAGCTTCTCTTCGATCACCTTTCCGAACGGTTCCGGCTTCTTCGTAAGGAACTCGACCGCCTTGACTGGGCAGTCGCCGCCGGGCAGCACGATGACGAGCGGCGTTTGTTCATCACCGCCTACTCGCAGCGCTTGAACATTGTCGGCGTCGCATCCAAGTGCCCTCCTGCCTGGGTCCTCGAGCTTCAGCGTCACGAGCTGAGCGGCCGTCGTCTCCGACTTGGGCCTAGGAGCCAGCGCCAGGCAGGCCACTCCAGCGGAGACCAGGAGTACAGCAACGACGCACCACCTCCGGGCCCTCTCGTATCGCTTGTTAATCTTGGCGCCGATCGCGATCCCGTACGCGCCGCGGCGAAGAGCCTCCAGCGATGTCAGTCGCTGCTCAGTCCGCACCAGGTCGTGCTTTCGGATTGCGGCCTCGGCGGCACTCACACCCGCCGCCGCACGCAGGGTCAGGGCGTACCTTCGCGCCACCGCCGCTTCCTTCACCCTGTCGGGGGGAACGGGGTTAAGACCCTTGATCAGTTCGTCCATTGCCTTTGAGGCCGCTTCGGCCTGAACGGCCTTCGCTTCGTCCGCCGCTGCGTAACTGGCAAGGTCCGACGCCAAGTCGCGCTTAATGCCGACCGCGTCACGAGTTTCCTCCAGAGCCTGCCTCAGGGCTTCGAAAGACGTGAATCTGCCCTCGGGGAGGAGCTCTAGGTTCCCTGCGGTTATCTCGGGATCAGTGACGGGCGCAGGACTGAGCACGCTGGCGAAGGTGAGGATCCCGGTAAGCGCCCCCAGTGCCGCAAGAAGGACGCCGGCGATTAGGAGTCGCTCATCGAAGCCGGAATCCCCAGGGGCACGAACGATTGACCCGACTACGGCGAGGCTGGGGATCCCCGCGAATGCCGCTGCGACCCACCGGGCTGTTGATCGCAGGCCGGTGGCTACGGCGCGCGAGTCGTCCGACGGTTCGACTCCCGCGGGCGGCTCGACCCCCACGGTCGGTTTCTTCTCTACGGCGTCACTCATACCTGGACCACATGCGGTCCAGCATCCGCTGGCAGCTTCAACAGGGCACGCAGCCGCGGCAGCCGCGACGACAGGATCCAAGCGGTGACTTCACTATCGCCCCCGACGATTAGGCCGCCAAGGAATTCCTTCAGCGAGTCCTCCGAGTAGAGGGCGGCCGGATCGATCTCGACAGAAGGGTGGGGAGTTTTCGGCGGTTCGATGTAAGAGAAGGCCTCGTGGCCTGATGGGCCCACTGACTGTTTCTCCGTCACGAGGAGGAGCGTCCGCATATCACCCCGCACGAGCCTGAGCGACACCGCTGAATGAACCACGGGGCGATCCTACTCGTCCTGAGCGAACGAGCCTGGTTGGCCGCCGCCGCTCACTCGGCCACGTCGTCGCGTTGAGCCTGTCCAGGTCCCCCCATCACGAGAATGGTGTCCTTTAGTGAGGTGGGGGCCGGGAGTGTGACATTCGGGTGGCGTCAGCTTCGTGAGGCTGTGAGTTCACGTCCCCCCACGGGTCTATGCCACCCGCGCGGCGGCCACGTCGACGGTCGACACCCCATGGAAGACCCGGCCAAGAGCGACACCCCATGGAAGACGGGTCCTTCGTCGACCGCCTGGCGGACCTCCTCGAGCCCTTCCTGGATGAACTGCATGCCGCAGCAGAACTGAACGGCCTGCACGAAGAGCTGTCCGAAAACGTTGTGGCTGTCGAGAGCCAGCGGCGGACTGGCCAGGCCCCCTGGGACGAGGCGTGGCCCCGCGGAGGTGAGTCGGCCTGTGCGTGCCGCTGTCACTTTTGAACCGCACGTCGTCGGAGCGATGGGAGGTCGCTCGGAGTCACCAAGGCGGACCAGGGGCAGGGAGATGAGTCGGCTCGGTCTACGGCCGCCTGACTCTCCTCCGGTGTCGGGGTCGGCCTGACGACTTCCGCCTTGACCTTCTTGGAAGCCATCGTGATGGCTGTGGCCAGTCGAGGAGGGCTCCCTCGAGCGACGTCTGACGGACGGCGGGGGGGCGTTTACCTGTCGGGGTCGTCGGAGGGTCTTCGAGGTCACAACGGCGGGACAGCAGTTCGACGGCGAGCGCGACTGCCAATGGATCGAGGCGTTGCTTGCTGAAGATCCCGTGCCCGGTAGCGCCTCGTTCGCCAGGTCGACCCGGCGTGAACGGTGGCCCGCTGCTCGTTTGCGGCGGGAACGGCGGCCGCCCCGAACACCGAGCTGGCAGGCCCATCAAAAAGCTGCCTCCGGCGGCGCCGTAGCTGACGCCGTGAATGACAGCCGGCCTCGAGGCGGCCCCTCTTCGCAGGTCCTGGAGCCGGGAGCGGCTGACTGGGACTCAGATGGCGAGGAGACGAGCGACTCCTCGCGTGCGCATCGCCGTCATCTCCAACGTGCAGCCTGCCGAAGGCCAACTCCACCCCATGCGCCACGCAGCTGGGCTGAGCCTGGCTCGGCACGAAATCGCCGTCAGGGATGCTCTCGGCGGTGGGTGTTACGCACAGCCACTCTTGGTGTCGCGGCGTAGGAGGTCGTGCGGCTGGTCAAGAAATCCCTCGCAGCGCGAGCGATCTAGCCGGGCTCGTGCGGCGATGTCGGTGGACCCGTTTACCCTGCTCCGGTGAGAACTATAGGAGTGAAGTTTGCTCTTGAGCGGTACGCAGAGCTCCAGCGTGTACTCAACGACGTATCCTCCTTCGCGCTCTGCGGCTCATGCGGCGGAACCGACACGAAGAAGTTGATTCGGGAGCCCATAGTCATGCCTACCCTCGGAGCGATCAGCCTCATCGCTGTCGTCCGCTGTCACCGATGCTGCCGTCTTGAGTTGCACGATCCGTGCGCGCTTCTAGCCTTACCACTGGAGGCGTTGTTGCAGCCGGAATGAACGCATCCCCTCCTTATGGCGGCCTCCTTCGCGTACATGACTCGCCCGACTGGTGTCAGGCCCGGGCGTGTTTACACGATGGTGGCTCTGGTCTGATTGGAGGCCGTGAGCAGCGGGTCCTGGCCAGCTAACAGCCTACACGGAGGCTGCGGTGGCTTCGGGTAGGGCTGTCTGATCTCAGCTACGGCAGGACTACAAGGAAGTTCCGGAAACCTCGCGCTCGGCATCTGGAGCTCAGCCGCCAGGACGTCAGCGTCGACCGCCTCGAGGCGTGTCAGCGGCCAGTCCGGGAGCCCCGCGACCCCGGCCGCGTCCCGGACGAACGCAACGGCGTCTGTGACGGCCTGATCGGCCGCCGACGCAGGAGTGGTCAAGCGGAAGCCGTACGAGCGCTGCTCGCCCGACGCGGCTGCGTGATGGTCCTCGAGGCGGTCCAGGGCGGTGCAGACGGCGTCCGTCAGATCCTGCGCGGCCTCTCCGTTGGCGACTCAAACTCGACCAGCACGCTCCACTCCCGCATCACGACCGTCCCTTCCGTGGCGGTGGCCACACGAATCCCCGTCGGCGCAGCTCCGATAGCGCGTTCTGCAGCGAGCGATCTACTCGGAGGCGTACGGCACGTCCGGCCGGTCGGTGCCGTCCTCGTCGATGATGCGGACGTCCGACTCCAAGGTCTCGAGCGTGGCGAAGTATTCGGCCGCCTCCTGCGGAAGCCCCTTCTCGAGGTACTCCTGGGTCAGCCGCTCGCGCTCATCCACTTGAGCCTCCTGAGCAGCTGGCGAATCGCCGCCCTGATCGCTCGGAAGTCCTTCTCGCCTCCGATACCGCCGCCCCCTTACTCCTGCTTCGGAGAGGGCTGCGCTGATGAGCATACCGGTCACTCGTCCTCCTGATCCCCGTCGGTCGGCGGCAGCGAACGTGGCGGACCAGCATCGCGCGCAGAAGTCTGGTCGGGCGAGCCGGGTTACGCGGGGGCCTGCTGGGAGCTGAGCTCGAGCTCGGATGTCGACGATCGCCGTCGGTAGGGCCGCCCCCGGAGGCGACTCCCACCTGCTCTGGGGAGCCGTTATTCCGCTCTGGGCCATCGATGATCGCATTCAGGGCAGGTACTACCCTCGGCCCGCCCGCTCCTTAGGACCGAAGGGCACAGCAAACCACTACGGCTGAGAGTCCATCATCGGTCTCACTAGCAACTCCCTTTGAAGACCATGCCAAGGACGCATGTCCCGTGGGGCGTCGCAGGGGTAGAGGGGGGTGGACACGCTCTTGGCAGCCCCCTTGATGCGCCTAGGCGGTCCTGGAGCCAGCCTCAAAGGCGGGCCTCCTTTAAGGGTTTGGCCTCTGGCTGCCATCCTTAAACTCGTAGTCGGCCACCGGCTGACTAGCCACGAGTACGGCCTTTGCCGGTGAGCCCGCGGCGGGGCACGACTCCGATGACCATGTGACTGATCTTCCAGAAAATAGCGTTAACCATGCGATCCGACGGCGGCGATCTAGCTCGAGTTTGTAATCCGCCAGGGTGTTGCAACCAGGGAAGCCGCCAAGGAACAGCACCGTGAATTTCCGAGCATCCCCAGGTTCTTTTACGACACGACTCCATCGAGTGGGATGTCGGCCCACTAGGGCCTCATCCGGCACGACCAACTGCGCCTGGTCGGGGTTGACGTAAGGTGGGGGCATCGTGGGATTAGGCGCAGGTGTAGCGCCCTGCCCTAGTCGCTGACCTCCAGCCGTAGCGCACGCTCCCGTAATCACTAACGCGGTCAACACGAGGCAGGCTGACCTGGCGACAACCAACTTGCACCCTCCCACGGCCGTGGCCATTCACAAGTTCAGACGCTCATCCCATCAAGGCAGCCAGACCTGCAGGTTCCACCGCGTCTCGGCATGCTCGATCGCCGAGAAACACGCGCCTATTCGTCTCCCGCCGCGCTCCACAAAGCTCGCAATGATTCCGGCCGCCTTTGCACCCTGTGAGGGGAGGACTTGATAGACGGGTCCACCACTGTCACCTACGTCCGCCGGGTAGTTGATGCACCATTGACGATCGAGGCGACCAATCGGGCCGTCTCGAAAATCGATATTCCCACAATTATTGTTTTCGCTCGTGACCCCTTGGAAGCACAGCCTTTCGTTCAGTAGAAGACCTAAGGCAGAGTATTTAGCCTCGACGCCTCTTACCCACGTGGTCCCCACAAGTACGTTGGGAGATTGGTCTTGCCTAGGGATAAAGTAATACAAAAGATCGGAGTCAACGGGGCCGCTGGTGTCGAACCACGTCGAGGCCAGCACCGGTCCGAGACGAGCGGACCCGACTATCGCTCGCTGGGTAGTCGCTCCGCAATGACCGGCCGTAACACCGTATTTGTCTTGATTCT